>DUZJ01000001.1 GCA_013349615.1 Planctomycetota bacterium
TCGGTCTTAACGATGCCGAGCAGATGTATGTGGCTCTGAGTGACGGTTCAAACCCTGTTTCGGTGGTCAATAATCCTGATGCCAATGCAGCGATACAGACAAGCTGGCAGGAGTGGAATATCCTGCTGACCGATTTCACGAACCTGGACTTAAGCAGTGTCAAGAAGGTCTATGTTGGCTTCGGTGACAGGGACTATCATCCGGCTGCCGGTGGAAAGGGTATCGTGTACATTGATGATATCCGTGCTTGTCCGCCCAGATGCGTACCGGAGTTTGGCAAACCATTGGCCGATATCGCCCAGCCGTACGATTGCACCGTTGACGAGAAAGACATGGCGGTACTGTTAGGCGACTGGCTGCTGAGCGACGAGCTCGGAACTGGTCTGGTGGCGCGCTACGAGTTCGAGGGCAACCTCAACGACATCTCCGGCAACGAACACCACGGCACGGCTGTTGGTGCCATCGCCTACGATTCTAACTACCCCCTCATGGGTCAGGTTCTGAGCCTTCCAGGCGGTGCCAATCAGTTTGTGGAGATCGGCGAAGTAGGCATAAGTGGAAACGCTCCGACAACGATTGCCTGCTGGGCAAAGGCCGACCACAATAACATCCCCGACTGGACCCTTGTTTTTGGCTTCACCGGGACAGATGCTAATGAGGGTGGAAATGGGAGTCACTTCAATATCGGCAGCATAGGCGGGCCCGGCGGCGTCGGTACCCACACCTGGGGCTGGGAAGAGACTATATTCTCTGATGAGGAAGCTCTGGAGTGGCACCATTATGCCATGACGTACGATGGAACAACAGTACAGTACTTCGGAGACGGGGTTCCGATGGACACTGAACCCGACAAGTCCAACGTGCAGGATCTCTCGATCCGCGCTGACCGCGTCCATATTGGCAGCCGTGTCACGCAGGACAGCTCCTTCCCCGGCAAAGTGGATGATGCGCGCATCTACAAACGCGTGCTCTCTGATGCCGAGATTGTAACTATCATGGGTGGAGGAGAAGCAGATGTAGTCCACATGCCGATTACGTCGGTTGCTGACCTTTACCAGGGTGAGCCACAAGGCCAGCAATGGATTAACTTCAGGGACTACAGCGTCATTGCAGGCAGCTGGCTTGAGAAAGTGCTATGGCCATAATCAGCGTTAGTTAGCGTTGGTTGGCCTATAGTTTTGCATCAGTTCGGGGCCTATGCTGATTGATTCGGTATAGGCCCCGATTGTTTTTCCTGTTGCGGTGTGTTCTGCGATGATTTTTTTTATAAGACTCGAATCTCGAATGCCAAATCTCGTTGACGGAGCAAAGAGTTTCAAATATAATGGCTGGGTAGATGGCAAGTTGTTGAGTTTACGCCAGAAAGCAAAAGCTTAAACAATATTGTTAAGAGTAAAGCGAAGCGTGTTGCCTTGATTAACGGAGCAGATATGTTGACGAATACAACTGCAGCTGGTTTCATGGGGTCTTATAAGAAAGGGCGTGCTGGCTTTTGTGATGATATCGCTTTGGTTATTGGCGGTTCTTTAGTCATTGCCCTGTCTGCCCAGGTTGCGGTGCTGCTGCCTTTCAGTCCTGTTCCTTTTACTCTACAGACCTTTGCTGTGTTGATGATAGGGGCGTTGTTAGGGCCGTGGCGAGCAGCCTTGTCTGTCCTTACCTATATAATGCAGGGGGCGGCGGGTCTGCCTGTATTTGCACTGGGAAGAGCCGGCTTTGCCGTACTTTTAGGGCCGACAGGCGGCTATCTGCTCGGTTTCATTGCTGCTGCATACATTACGGGATTGTTGGCCGAGAGGGGATGGGACCGCCGAATCGCAACAACGATTTTGGCGATGGCTCTTGGAAATGCTGCTGTATATCCTTTTGCTTTGCTTTGGCTGTGCTGCCTGACGGGTATAAACTCGACTGTGCTGATTGTCGGTTTGTATCCTTTTATTGTCGGAGACCTTTTGAAGGTGGTGTTGGCAGCAGTATTTTCCCATCGTGCTGAAAGGTGCTTGGGCAGATAGACTTTGTCGGTAGGAATGCCGTGAGAAGCCAATCGTCTTAATGTAGTCGGGTGTTCTTTTTCCAAACGGTCCAAAAAATACGCAAACTCGGTCTGTCTACCCAGGCCGGCCGAGGCCTTTTGCTATTCATCTATCTTGTCCGTGCAGGCGAGTTGGTATTGTAGGTCTGTCTTCCGGTAAGGATTCATACCCCGTGGTCAACAGGGCCGGCAGGAACGGAGCTACGATGTGTCCATCTCAATCTTCGTGGATATATCCCAGCTCTTGAAGTTTGTCTTTAATTGTCTGCATATCCTGCTCATTCAAAGGACGCTCGACAGGCAAAGACGACAATAGATGCTCTTTTTTGCCAAAACTTATGAAGGACAATAGTCTTTCATGCATATAATAACACATCACCTTTGCTACCACCTCGACATCGCCAACACCAAGTGAAAGAATAATTTTGCAGGTGAAGACAAAAACTATCGTGGTCGTAGCAATGGCGGCGTATGATATATCCGTGTTTAAGCTCTTTTACAATTAAATATTCCCTGCTGCGGAAAACCTCTTTTGCTATGAGGTTTTTTTTGAACAGTGTGGTTTTACCGGGGGTAGTTTTGCCCCCAATTTTTTTGGGGCGTTGTTTAGCTTAATTTTCTTGTGTTATTGGCCGGTCGGGTGTAAAGTAGGCCAAATTTGTCGAAGCGTATTTTGGCTCGGGCGGAATTGGTTATAAGGCCTTTTCAAATTTGTATTTGTTGGGGAATAGTGTAACGGTAGCACGACTGACTCTGGATCAGTTAGTCCAGGTCCGAATCCTGGTTCCCCAGGTTTTTTTACCGGTCTAACTCAGCAACAATAAGTGTGTAGTCGTTCGGTCTCTCACCAACCTGGGATTGCTATAGGCGCCAGGGTGTGCGCATCGGGCGGCTGAGCATTGCGGCGGCAGCCGGGTCATCGATAATCTTTTCAGTTTGCGCGTCCCAACGAATGTTCCGCCCGAGCATCATAGCAATATTTCCCAGATGAGCGGGTATAGCCGACCGGTGTCCCACCTCGACGCCGGCGATGGTTTGTCCGCGGGTCTTGACGCAGTCGAGAAAATCCCGGCGGTGCCCCTGACGATGGTCACCTCTCGGCTTCGCCAAGTGTATTTCGTCGGGGCCTATTTTCTCCTTTAGCAGCCGCTTCGGACTTGCGTCAAGACCGCCACGGGTTATATGTACCCATCCCTTCTCACCGATAAACCTCACACCCTGCCGAAGATGATTATTGCTTGCCACACGCATCACAACGCCGTCGGCGTATTTACATTCGAAATCATAATCCACCGCAGCGTCCCACAAGCCGTCTTTGGGAAATACTCCGCGTCCGCCGACCTCGACCGGCCCGGTCTCATCACAGCCCATCCCCCAGTGTGCGATGTCAATATGGTGGGCGCCCCAATCAGTAACCTGTCCGCCTGCATAGTCGAGAATCCAGCGAAAGTTCCAGTGACAGCGCTTTTCGGTGTACGGCGTCCACGGAGCCGGTCCGAGCCACATCTCGTAGTCAAGGTCCTCCGGCACCGGCTGTGCCGGCTGATGACCGATGCCGTACACGGTCGGACTGCTGGGGTCTTTGAAGCCCCCACCGATGCCGACTTCGACTTTTTGCAGCTTCCCGATTCGCTCGTTCCGCACTAATTCGCACCCAAAGCGAAAGTGTGCCGTCGACCGCTGCCAGCTTCCGGTCTGCCAGACGCATTTGTAGCGATTGACGGCTTCCACCAGAGCCCGGCCTTCAGCGATTGTCAGAGCAAGCGGCTTTTCCCCGTAAATATCCTTGCCCGCCCGGATACCTTCGAGCGCGATTATCGCGTGCCAGTGGTCAGGCACCGAAATACACAGCGTGTCGAGGTCGCCGCGCGAGATGAGTTCTCGAAAATCATTGTAATCAGCGCAATCGTTGTTGCCGTAATGTTTGTTTATTTCCTCAACAGCCACGGCTCGCCTGCGGGCATCGACGTCAGAAACGGCGATGAGCCGGCAATCCTCTTCCTGCAGGAATCCCTTGACGTGCCGCATGCCCATACTGCCTAAGCCGATTAACCCTATTGTCAGCCAATTGCTTGGTCCGGGTCGTCCGCCGCTGCCGGCGACCGACGATGGAATGATGTAAGGTGTCGTAAGCCCCGCAGCCGCCGTTTTTAGAAACTGCCGTCGCGAAATTCTCTGGCTCTTGTTGTTCATATCCGATTACGTCTCTACTATTATGACTTCTTAGTCGCCTCGCGAGCCTCATTGAGCATTTTTATCCACACACCGACGTACTTGCCGTGGTCGTGATACGTTCGACCGCTCACCAGATTACCATCCACAACGCACGCTTCGTTGACAAAGGTGCCGCCGCACACTTCAAGGTCGAACTTACACTTCGAGACAGTCGCCATCTTACGACCCTTTACGCAGCCGGCATACGCGAGAATCTCTACGCCGTGACATACACAGGCGACCGGCTTCTTCTTCTCGAAGAAATGTCTCGTAATACGCACCAGGTCCTCATCGTAGCGGAGGTATTCCGGCGCCCGACCGCCGGAGAAAAAGATACCCAGATACTCTTCCGGGTCCACGTCCTTAAACGCGATGTCCGCCTGTATAGTATAGCCCTTGAACTCACGCGTAACCTGGCCGTCCCAGTCCGGCGGAATCTCGTGCAGCACCATGTGATAGCGCCGCTTCTGGGGCCCCGCGACCACAGGCTCGAAGCCGTCTTCCTGCATCCGGTAGTACGGGTAAAGGGTATCTACGGTTTCCGTCGCCTCGCCAACGATAATAAGTACTTTATCCATCTTCTGTTTCCTTTCTTTCGACTTGTCAGGTGGATTATAACCGTTCGAGAAGCTCCTTACCAGTCAAACTCAGCGACGATAGGTGTATGGTCGCTCGGCTTTTCCGCAAGCCGGGGCTTTTTGTCTATATAGCAATCGGTGCTCTTTTTTGCCAACGGCTGCGTAGCCATAATATGGTCTAATCGCCAGCCGAGATTGCGTTTGAAAGAATTCAATCTGTAGTCCCAGAACGTATATTGGCCCGCCTCGCTGCAGTGTTTTCTAAACACATCTATAAACCCCCACGCCATAACCTCCTTCATCGCTTTTTGAGCTTCAGGATGGAAACAAACATGTCCTGATAACGCTGCGGGGTCATATACATCTATTGGTTTCGGCGCCACATTGAAGTCACCTACCCAGAGGACGGGGTCGGTTGGCTCAAAATTCTTTTTGAAATACTCACCGAGCCGCTTGAACCAGTTTAATTTGTATTCGAACTTCTCAGACTCGGGGCTGTACCCTTGTGGAACGTAGCTATTGACAATTACAATACCGTTAATTTCGGTTTTTATAAGCCGCGCCTCGTCTTTTGGCTCATCTGCGAAACCGGACGCCACGTTTGAGGTTTGGCCTTTACTGAAAGTCGCTACGCCGTTATAGCTTTTTTGGCCTTTGAAGACGTATTTGTATCCCGCCTCATCAAAAGCATCGGTTGGAAAGTCGACGTCCTGGACCTTGGTTTCCTGGGTGCACAAGACGTCCGGCTGGAACTCGGACAGCCACCCAAGCACGACCGCCAGGCGGGCACGTAAGGAATTGACGTTGAAGCTAACAACTTTCATTTAGCCGACCTTCTACGGAACTTCTTGTATTTAGCACCACGTTTCGCGTGTGGTCTTGTTTCGCTCATTGTCGGTTTTTACGTTTTTGGATTTCACGTGCCAGCCACCGTGCGGCGTTGGCGACGATTTTCAACGGCTCAGCCTGATGGAAGACATTAAAGGTCTCGTGTCCCGGTCGAAAGTAAAACACCTTGCCCTTGCCGAGCCTCCATATCGCGCCGCTGCGAAATTTCTGGCCTGCTTCCCACGTCTCCTCAAAGACCACCGCATCAGGTCTCGGCACATGAAACGGCTCGTTATACATCTCCGTCTGGCCAAGTGTGAACTCCCGGGCAATACCTTTGGCGATAGGGTGCCTTGGAAGTAATGTCCTCATCTTACTGGGTTTGCCATGTGCGGCGTACTCCGGGAAGCAGCAGTTAGGCCGGACTATCCGCACGACAATGCCGCCGTCTTCTCCTTTTTCGTATGATACCGATGGTGTCAGCTCGGCGTCACGTCTAGGTGGCTTGCGTTCGACTTTGCCGAGCCATTGGACTTTTGCTTTGGCGCGTTCGGCTGCCGTGAGCTTGCCCAGCGCATCCTGCTTCGTACGTTCTTCCATCGCCACCATAAACGGTGTCGACCAGTGCGCCGAATGCAGCACAAGCAGAGAGAGTTTGCCGCTCTTTACCCGCTCGACAATGCGACGGGCGGTCTGCACCGATATCTCGTCTTGTCGAACATGCCCCCACCAAATCAGAACATCACAATCGTCGAGCAGCGCGTCCGCCAGGCCCTGCTGCGGGTCGTCTAAGCCGACCGAACGCACGGAAAATCCCTTTTGCTTGCGCAGATACTCGGCGATGTGATTGCCAAGAAAGTTTTTATAAAGCTGCTTCTGTCTCGGCTGTCGTTCATCCCAGACGACGATTCGTGCGGTTTGTTGCTTCGCACGGGCGATGGTCCCCGCTGCAAATACTGCGGTGAACATCCCTAGCACTAAAACCAATGAGCCAATGTGTCGTACCATTTTCATAATACCTCCTTATAACAAAATCCCAAATCATAAAGACTGTATTTTACATTCTCAATTCTCCATTCTAAAAAACAAACCTTGGTTTTGCCAGCGTTTTTCTTTCTCGTTAGTCGAAACTAAGGCGTCAACATTAAAATCCGGGAATCTCAGGCGTTTTCTCTCCGAAGTATTTTAGCCAGCTTATGGTGAGCGCACCGGCCAGGTCGGTATCGGCGGCAGTGTACTCATCGATGGTCTTGCCCCAGTAGAAGCCAATCCACCCTTCGGTAATCTCCTGAGAGCCATCAATAAAAACGCCCAGTTCCTGCGTACTACAGTGCAATGGGAACATCTCCTCCACGATAAGCGGCTTACCGATATCGTAGGCCGAAAGTGCTGTCAGGGCCTTATCGACTTCGCCTCTTTTAGGATAGAAGTGAACGCTGACGAAATCAAGGTTCTCCGCCACCTCTTTTGAGTAGAAAAGCGGTCTGGCTTTCGGGAAAGTATGTACCCAGGGTATCACCCCGACCGTTATCATGTGACGGTCATCGTGCTTTCGTATCGCCGCCGCCAGCTTGTCGACCCACACCTTTGCCACCTGCTTTCTCGTCCGCCCTGCAAGGTCGAGCGTGATGCGCTGCACGAAGTGCTTGCCCGCGAACTCGCCCGCCAGCCAGTCGGTCTCCTTCTTGTTAGCGCCGGGCAGGATAGGCTCGTTCATAAGGTCGTAACAAAAAACTGCATCGCTTTTAGCGCACCTCTTCGCGACCGACTCCCAGAAAAGGGCCTGAACGTCCCATCGCTTGCCCTCGTCCATCGCATCGTACCATTTCGGCACGTCCTTCTTGTGGTAGCAGCCAAGACCCGTAATATCGAGGTAAAGCCCGGCCTCCTCGGCCAACTTTACCAGCCGCGTAAGCTGCTCAAGGGCCGCCCCATCAGGTTGCTCCGGCCCCTTCATAAACTTCGCGGTTTGCAGGTGAATCCGGACAACGTTGGCCCCCAGCGTTTTCATCTCCCTGAAGTCTTCGGCAACGGTCGACCACTCTTCATCCCAGTAGTCTTCGAGGAGCCGCCCGGAATCGTCGTGGTCGTAGTTGAAACCCCAGGCGACAAACCTGGCCCCCGATTCAGCACAGATGAAGTGGCTGCCGTCTTCGCTGGGCCGGACCAGCTCAAGCCCGCCATCAGCCGCTGCGCTTCCCCCGTGGCTGTCTGTCACTCGACAAGAGCAAATCAAGGGTGCCGATATCATCAGAAACAATATTGCAAATCCGACCTTATACTGTCTCATTTCTGTCAGTAACCTTTTCATCTCAACATTTCTGTTGTATATATGTGCTGTTCACAGCACGCAATTCTCAGGCAGGGCTCATTTGGGATTCTGCCCTTACTTTTGGGAGCGTGTACCTTTGGCCTCGTGTTTCAAGGCGGCATACTTCCTGGCTAATTCAACCACAGCGTCATCGCTCTTGTCCACATATAGTTCAAGCCAATAGTCCTTCACACCTTCCTTCGCAACACGGATACCCGCCGCCAGTCGTCCTCGATGGTCCCCGCCGGCTCTATCGCCGGCTGCCAAAGCAGCCATTAGCCGGTCGGCAAGACTTCCTTTACTTTCTTCGTAGGCCCTGGCCATAGCGAAGATTACCTCTCGACCGACCAGCGTATTACCCTGACAAGCGTAGTACTTGCCGGATACTGCTCCCCACCACACACCTGATGCATCGGCCCTGGCGGGGTTCCGGTTCGCAGCCCGACCGGACATATCGATAATAGCTAACTGCCGTTTATCGCGCAGGGCATCACTATGCAACAGTTCGCCTAAAACCTGCTCCGGTAAATGGCCCTTGGCAAGAAGGTCCAATGCACGCTCTCCCCATTTCGGATTATGCCAATGCTGTGTGCAGAATGCGCCGACTCCTGCCCGCGCATAGGGTACAATTTTTCCGACAGCCGGGTACTTGCTTGCCACAGCCGCTCCACAAATCCCCGCCTTGGGTTCGACCGCTACTATAGAGAACGTGCCGGAGACCTTGGCTTCATACAAGCTACCATGTCTTGAATCTTGCGCGCACGAAGAACATAGTCCTGCAAACACAATCAACAGAATTGAATTCCTGAGCATCGCTTCCTCCAATTATTCTTTATATCCTTTCCGCATAAAGAAAAGCTCATCGGTCATTTATTCTTGTTGTAATCTTTCCCTAATGATTCGAGCCTGCCCTGGTTTTTGTATGCCTGCAAAATCCGGGCCTCTAACATCAGGTAAGTTTTTCGACCTGCTTTTTGGCCGATTTTGGCTTTGCGGGAATGCTCTTTATGGGTGTCGGTTTTTTGATTGTTTGGCCTGTCGGCCTGGCCTGGCGGGAAGAAACGCTTTTACCGCCTTCGACCTTGTCGATTAAGGCGTAACTTTCCACTATCGCCAACAGGCTCAACAGAAAGCTCAGCGTGCTCTCTGCACCCTGGTTGGCATTAACGCCGTCCTGTGTAAGACCATCGTGGCAACCTTTCGTTCGAAAGTTGTAAACCGGAATGTACAAATCGTTTGCCCCCAGAAACCAGTCAAAGGCCTTCCTTTGTAGTGTTAAGAACCTCTTGTGCTTTGTCGCGTCATAAGCGGCCTTTAACATCTGCACCGTACTTGCCGCTTCTATGGGCTGCTGGTCAAATGTGGCCTTTGTCAGCCCGCGTTCATACCACCCTTTGCACCCGATAAAGCTGAAGTGCGTACCGTTAAAAGTATTTTCCAGCAGGAACTCACACGTTTTTTCCGCAGCTTCCAGGTATTTTTTGTTATCGAAGGCCAGGCTGGCAACAAACAAAGCGTGTGGCAAAACTGCGTTGTCATAAGTCAGGACGTCCTCGAACCACTGCCAGTCGGGAAAGCTGTTTTCTTCGTATTGAATTACCAGGGTATCTGCCGCTATTTCCAATTGGCGCTTGATGTCACTGGCTCCGGGGAACTGCTTGAGGTAATCTGACATACCTAATATCGAATACGCCATCCCTCGTGGGTACTGCTTATCCACGTGTTTTACCGACCTGTCGAAGCAGTCTTTGATAGTTGACAAATACGATGGCGTCGGCGGTTTTGCCATGACCGTTCCAAAAGCCTGAAGCAATCTGCCCAAAGCATCGTTGAAGGGCTCATCTTCTTGCCAGGTTCTGTCGAAATTCATAAAGTTTCTCACCGTCCCGTCACTGTTTTGAGAATGCAGGGCAAACGACAGATATGTATCGAAAAGCTTAAGGGCTTCCGGCTCCGGATACTGCGAGTAATAGTTGGTCATTACAATTACAGCCCGTGCATTATCGTCCGTGGTGTACCCGTATTCGCGATTTGGAACGGTAAAGTTGGCGTGTTGAAACAGCCCGGTATCATCGGTCAGCTTTTTCAGATGGTCTAAAGAAGGCTCAGGAACTTCAATACTTGATATAGTTTCGGCTGCTGACAGGGGCATTTTGGCATGTATCCGGACCGGCATTCGTTTTGCGCTGAATACCTTCCAGTAACCCTGCCCGATTTTAGGCCAGGTACGAGACCTGCCGTATTCGTATGCGCGTCTTCGCAGCGAATAAAACAGCGAATCTTTCCGAATGATTTTTATTATTGCTTCAGCTATTTGTTCCGACTCGCCGAATCGTACCAGTTTACCTCGCCCATCATCCAACAGCTCCAGAGCTGCCCAATAGGGCGACGAGACAACCGCTTTTCCTGTCCCGACCGCAAACGATAACGTGCCGCTGGTCAATTGTTCTTTGTTGAGGTATGGCGTTACATAAATATCCGCTGCGCATAGGAAGTTATGAAGCTCTTCGTCATTGACGAACCTGTTGTGAAATATCACGTGTTCCTGCAAACTTAATTCTTTGACCATTCGCTGCAAGTTGAACCTGTATGATTCACCTTCGTGTTTTAATACCGATGGATGCGTCATCCCCAACACTATGTAAAGAACCGAAGGCTCCGCCTCTATTATCCTCGGCATGGCCCTGAGCATCACTTCTATACCTTTGTTCCTGCTCAGTAGGCCGAACGTCAAAATAGTCCTTCGGCTTTCCATGCCGAACTTGTGCTTATAGTAGTTGCTGTCCACAAAAGGCAAATCCGGTATCCCGTGCGCAATCAGTTCTACTTTCTTACCAGAAATACCGTAAATGTCACGCAGCATAGTAAGGCCTCGCTCGTTCATTGTGATTACTTTGTAAGAGGCGTTGCAGACGTCAACTAATGACTTATGGTAAGCCGGATCCGGGTCGTCAAGGACCGTATGCAGCGTTGTTATTACCGGGGCCTTCAGTCTGTTCAGCAGCAGGCTCAGATAAGAGCCTGCTTCGCCGCCAAACAGACCAAATTCATGCTGCACTGAGACTACGTCAACGTGGCTGAAATTAATATAGTCGGCCGCACAGATATAATCACTTTTCACATCCTGCCGGATTTCGAACTTTACCGGCTCATTGTATTTTAGCTTGTTGTCCGAACGCATTGCGACTACCAAAGGCTCGAATTGACCTTTGGCTGCTGCGCCGGTACTCTTGATAAGGTCCGACGTAAATGTTGCAATTCCACATTTTCTCGGAAGAAATGAGGAAATAAAGGCCACTTTTTTCTTCGTTACCTTGGCCATTCGTAACATCCTTTTTTGAAATAGTGGGAATGTAAACCACACAATTATAGTGGCGGTCGAGCGACCTGTCAAGAAAATTGGGTCTTGCGCCGGTTCCAGGGCATATTTTACCCGGCTGCCTGGATTGCATAAATCCTGCCAGATTGGATGATAGAGGCGAATTTACAAATTTTTTTCATTTTTTTGGAGAATTTTTCTTTTTTTTACAACAAAACTTTAGAATTTAACGTATAAACTACTAACATAGTAGGAATAATAGGAAATTCGTTATGAAACTCTCGACTCGAACCAGGTACGGCATAAGGGCAATATTAGAATTGGCTGAAAATGACGATAAGCGTCCGTTACAGCTTAGAATCATTGCCGAGCACCAGGATATATCCATCAAATATCTCGAACAATTAATGGCAATACTCAGATCGGCAGGATTTGTCAGAAGTATCAGGGGCGCCAAAGGCGGCTATATGCTTGCCAAACCTCCGAACCAGATTAAACTTAGCGATGTTTTCGATTGCCTGGAGGGATATGTTACTACCGTGGAATGTGTCGAAGACAAAAAGTACTGTGAACGCGCTGATGATTGTATAGTAAGGCAGGTCTGGACGCAGGTCCAGGAAGCAATAAGGAATGTCCTGCTGTCTATAACTGTGCAGGATTTGGTTAATAGGGACAAAGATAAAAAAATGTTGAATTATCAAATATAGACACGAGGACGAAAAATTATGAGTGCAATATTCCAGGATATCACGGCTGCGATTGGTCAGACTCCACTTGTGCAAATCAATAAGCTCGGCGCCGACAACGCAACCATTCTGGCCAAGCTGGAGTCCAGGAATCCCTGCGGCAGCGTCAAAGACAGAATCGCACTCTCAATGATAGAGGCGGCGGAAAAGGCGGGGCTCATAAAACCCGGTACCGTTATAATTGAACCGACCAGCGGTAATACCGGCATAGGACTCGCCTTCATTTGCGCCGTAAAGGGATACAAATTGATGCTCGCTATGCCCGAATCGATGAGCGTTGAAAGAAGGAAGCTGCTGCAGTTGTTTGGCGCAGAGATTGTGCTCACGCCCGCCGAGCGCGGCATGCCGGGCGCGGTGGAAAAAGCCGAGCAGCTCGTGGCCGACAATCCCAATGCCTTTATGCCGCAGCAGTTTAACAACCCGGCAAATCCGAAAATTCACAGGGAAACGACAGCGGAAGAAATCTTCTCTGATACGGATGGTAAGCTTGACATTTTTGTTGCGGGCGTCGGCACCGGAGGGAGCTTGACCGGGTGCGGAGAAGTCTTAAAACAGCGTAACAAAGACTTAAAGGTCGTTGCGGTTGAGCCGGAAGATTCACCGGTGCTTTCCGGCGGCAAGCCAGGCCCACACAAAATACAGGGCATCGGCGCCGGCTTCCTGCCGCAGGTTTTGAATACCGGTATAATTGATGAAACTATACAGGTCTCAAATGGCGACGCTATGGAAACGGCCAGGCAGTTGGCCGCAAAAGAAGGGATATTGGCCGGTATAAGCGCAGGGGCTGCAATGTACGCCGCAATACAGATTTCCCAGCGACCGGAAAATCAAGGCAAAACAATTGTTGTCATTTTTCCCGATACCGGAGAAAGGTATATCTCCACCGGGATGTTTCTGTAAATAACAGAAAAAACGTTGACTTTTCGAGAGGGCCTGAATATGCGAAGGTTCAAGCTGACAAGCAAAAGAATAGAAAATCTCGTTGGCGAAATTGCCCGCACATACCAGGGCGACTCCGGTATAAATTTTATCGATGCCTCCAATCTGCCCGTGCGGGACAAAATTCTGGACGTCCTTGATTTGCTATTTGAAGTGCTCTTTCCCGGCTATACCGGCAGAAGAACGGTTACGAAAGCAAATATCAGTTTTATCGTTGGTGATATTCTTTGGCAGCTCGCGACCGCGCTCTCTGAGCAGATGGAGCGAGCGTATCATTATCAGTGCAGGACAAGGGAATGTGAAGGCTGCGACTGCAGAACAATGGCCGAGAACGTCACACAGCATTTATTAACGCGGCTTCCGAAAATCAGAGAGATGCTAAAAGGTGACGTCGGTGCCGCTTTTGACGGCGACCCGGCGGCAAAATCTTACGAGGAAATTGTGATAAGCTATCCCTGCATAATTGCAATTGCTACATATCGTATTGCACACGAATTGTATATAAAGCAGGTCCCCTTAATTCCACGCATAATGGCCGAATGTGCACACGCTAAAACCGGTATTGACATACATCCGGGAGCAAAAATCGGCCACAACTTCTTTATCGACCACGGCACCGGCGTTGTAATAGGTGAAACTACCGTTATTGGCGACAATGTCAAAATCTATCAGGGCGCTACTCTTGGCGCCCTCAGTTTCCCAAAGGACGAAAGGGGAAGGGCAATAAAGGGCGGAAAAAGACACCCCACGATAGAGGACAATGTAACAATATATGCGGAAGCGACGATATTAGGCGATGTAGTCATCGGCAAAGGCGCCGTAATCAGCGGCAACGTCTGGATAAAGGAGTCCGTGCCCGCCGGCGTTACCGTTAAAAGCCCGAATCCTGACCTCGTTTACACAAAACAATCGCAGAAAAAAAACAAACAACGGAGTCCCGAACGTAAGTGAGGGGTAGAACAACTTAGAATGAACAAGAAACTCATAGAAAAAATCGAGCAGCTAAAACAAGCGCATAATGCTGTCGTCCTCGCACACAACTATCAGACAGCCGACATCCAGGACCTCGCCGATTTTACCGGCGACTCTTTGGGACTGAGCATAAACGCAGCCGAGACCGATGCAGACGTAATAGTATTTTGTGGCGTCAAATTTATGGCTGAAACCGCCGCAATTCTCTCCCCCGAAAAGACCGTACTTTTGCCGGACGAGCTCGCCGGATGTCCCCTCGCTGATATGATAACAGTAGAACAGTTACGCGACTTGAAACAAAAGCACCCTGACGCGCTCGTCGTCTGTTATGTAAACAGTTCTGCACGGGTCAAGGCCGAGAGCGATTATTGCTGCACAAGTGCCAATGCCGTTGAAGTTGTCGAATCATTGCCCACCGATAGGGAAATCATCTTTGTGCCGGACCAGTATCTCGGGCAATTCGCTGCTGAAAGGACCGCCAGAGACCTCATCCTCTGGCCGGGATATTGCCACGTACACGTCGCGATAACCGAAGATGATATTAAGAATGCAAAGGCAAAGCAGCCTGACGCGATTGTGATGACACATCCGGAATGTACCGGGCCGGTCAAGGCCCTTTCCGACCAGATGCTTAGCACAGGCCAGATGCTCCGCTACGCCGCCAAAAGCAAAGCGAAACAATTTATAATAGCCACCGAGACAGGAATTATTCATACTTTGAAGAAGCAAAATCCACAGGCCGAATTTATCCCCGCAACCGACAGGGCAATTTGTCCCAATATGAAACGCATTACTTTGGAAAAAGTGCTCTGGTCTTTAGAAAATATGCAGTACAAAGTTACCGTGCCGCAGGAGATAAGAATAGAAGCGAAAAAAGCGATTGATATGATGGTAGAGATTTTGCCCCGTTAGAAATTCTATAACAGAGCGACGGTATGAGTAAAGAGGCAAAGATTTCTAACGGGCTTTACCGGAAAAATAGCATAGGATTTTCAAAATGGCAGAGAAAAACGAATATCGTTTGGAAACTCTTGCGTTGCACGCAGGTCAGCAGGTTGATTCGGACACTTTAAGCAGGGCGGTCCCGATTTATCAAACCACAAGCTTTCTGTTTAAGGATACCGACCACGCGGCAAACCTCTTTGCCCTAAAGGAGTTCGGCAATATCTACACACGCCTGATGAATCCGACGACCGATGTGTTGGAAAAACGGCTTGCTGCATTGGAGGGTGGCGTAGGTGGGCTTTGTTTTAGCTCCGGCATGTCGGCAATCACGGCCAGTGTTCTCAATATCTGCCAGGCGCGACAGCACATTGTCTCTTCAAATTCCCTCTATGGCGGAACAGTCACACTATTTAGCCAGACATTTGCCAAGCTGGGGATTGACGTAACTTTCGTTGACCCCAGGGACGCCGAAAACTTCGCCAAAGCAATCAAAGAGAACACTCGCCTGATTTATATAGAAACGATGGGCAATCCCAAAAATGACATCCTCCGGTACGAAAGAATAGCCGACATCGCCCACGAAAATGGTATGCCGGTAATTTGCGACAATACCGTTACCACGCCCATACTGTTCAGGCCCTTCGATTATGGCATCGATATTGTCGTTCATAGCTGCACAAAGTTCATCGGCGGACACGGAACCTGCATCGGTGGAGCCATTGTCGATTCCGGCAAATTCGACTGGACAAACGGCCGATACCCGGAGCTGACCGAACCGGACCCGAGTTATCACGGCGTAAAATACGTCGAGTCCTTTGGCGAATTGGCATATATCATAAAAGCAAGAACACAATTTTTACGGGACATGGGTTCCTGTATGTCACCATTCAACGCCTTTCTCTTTTTGCAGGGACTGGAAACGCTGCATCTGCGTATGCAGAGGCACTGTGAAAACGCGCTCAGGCTCGCACAATGGCTCGAAAAGAACGCGCAAGTCACCTGGGTCAATTATCCGGGCCTCAAATCACATCCCGATTATCAACTTGCCAGGAAGTATCTGCCCAAAGGTCAGGGCGCTATCCTTGGCTTTGGAATCAAGGGTGGAAGGCAAGCGGGAATTAAGTTTATAAACAGCGTTAAATTAGCCAGCCATCTTGCCAACATTGGCGACAGCAAAACTCTGGTAATCCATCCGGCCAGTACGACACATCAGCAGTTGACCGAGTCCGAGCAGATTGCAGCGGGCGTAACGGATGATTATATTCGCGTCTCGGTAGGCACAGAGCATATAGATGATATAATAGCTGACTTCGACCAGGCATTGAAAGTAAGTCAGAGGTAAAACAATGTGGGAGTACACAGATAAGCTCAAGGACCATTTCTTCAATCCTCGCAATGTCGGCGAAGTAGAAGACCCCGACGGCGTCGGAGAGGTTGGCTCAATGGCCTGCGGCGATGCCTTGAAGCTGACCTTCAAGCTCGATGAAAACGGCATAATCAGGGACGCAAAGTTCAAAACCTTCGGCTGCGCAAGCGCTATCGCCACATCCTCCGTCTTGACCGAGATGATAAAAGGAAAAACGTTGGATGAAGCTGCCAAGGTAACCAACAGGGACATCGCAAATCACCTCGGCGGGTTGCCCGACCAGAAAATGCACTGCTCGGTTATGGGAAGGGAAGCCCTTGAAGCGGCCATCGAAAACTACCGCGGCGGCGGAAAAAAGAAACACGAGCTTGAAGGCAGGGTGGTCTGTAACTGTTTTGGCGTTACCGAGAATGAAATCGATAGAGTAGTACGCGAAAACGATCTCACAACAGTCGAAGATGTTACGAATTACTGCAAGGCGGGCGGTGGATGCGGCGGATGCAGGGGTGAAATCGAAAAAATAATAGAAAAGATTCAGGGTGATAAGATAAAACAAATACTCACAGCCACCCCTCGACGGGCCGGCAAGCTCACAAACATTCGAAAGATACACTTAATTCAGCAGACGATAAATGAGCAGATTCGACCCGCACTCCGCGCACACGGCGGCAATATCGAGCTCATTGACGTTGAAGGGGACAAGGTCATCGTTGCTTTCCGCGGTATGTGTGCACAATGTATGCTCGCTGAGTACACGATGAAGGACGTCGTCGAGGCAAAGCTGAGAGAATTCGTCTCCGACGGGCTTTTTGTCGAGGAAGACAAGGAATCTGCGCAGCAGCCGCACAACCATAGAGGATAATCGATGGAAACCGTATATTTTGACAATAACGCTACAACGAAAGTCGCCGAAGAAGTGCTCGAAGAGTTCAAACCCTTATTCTGCGAGCTTTATGGGAATCCTTCGAGTATGCACACATTCGGCGGACAAATCGGCCGAAAAATCCGCCAGGCTCGCGAGCGTGTAGCCGGCCTGCTGGCCTGTGACCCTACCGAGATTATTTTTACCAGCGGCGGAACTGAAAGTGACAACGCCGCCACAAAAGGCACGTTAGCTGCCGCCCCGGGCCGACGAAAAGTCATAACCACAAGAGTCGAGCACCCCGCCGTATTGACGGCCTGCAGGGACCTGGAAAATCACGGATACACCGTCGTAGAACTAACTGTGGACAAAAAAGGCCAGCTTGACCTTGTTGAGCTTGAAGAACACCTTGATGACGATACTGCCCTTGTAACGATAATGTTTGCGAACAATGAGACCGGCGTCGTTTTCCCGATTGAAAAAATCGCCGAGCTGGTTACAGGTAAGGGGGTTGTCTTCCACACCGATGCCGTGCAGGCCGTCGGCAAGATTCCGCTGGACCTTGCTAAAAGCAATATTGATTTACTCAGTCTTTCAGGCCACAAGCTCCACGGCCCGAAAGGCGTAGGCGTCCTCTACGTCAGGAAGGGCACACGCCTCGCGCCGTTTATACTCGGGGGCCATCAGGAAGCAGGCAGAAGGGCGGGCACCGAAAATGTCCCGGGAATCGTCGGCCTCGGAAAAGCCTGCGAGTTGGCAGCCGAAAGCCTCGAAGACGAAAACAGCAAAGTCAAATACCTCCGCGATAAACTTGAAAACGCGCTATTGCAAAAGTGTCCCGGTAGTCGCCTCAACGGCGACAAGGACAATCGTTTGCCCAATACCAGCAACATCAGTTTCGAGTATGTCGAGGGCGAAGCCATTCTGCTCATGCTCGACAAATACGGCATCTGCGCCAGCAGCGGCTCCGCCTGCACCTCCGGCTCCCTGGAGCCGTCTCACGTATTGCGCGCGATGGGCGTTCCCTTCACCGCCGCCCACGGCTCAATCCGATTTAGCTTAAGCAGGTACAACACAGAAGCCGAGATTGATTACACCATCGAAAAAATGCCGCCCATAATAAAAAAACTCCGCCAACTCTCACCTTTCGTATCGACCTAAATATGTACAAATCTGACACGGCTTAATTTTGTCTTCGGCTTTCTTGCCATTTTTCATTGCTTTAGAAATCAATTTGTAGTAATGATTCGATGTGGGAATCCGCATTTATTCCCCGAAACAGGTGGTTGAAAGTGAAGAAGAATAAAAAATTCGATGGTGTTAAGATGAAGTGGGACATTCAACAGCAGATCTCCGAAGAATTCGCGTCGGTATCAGACGAAGAAGCCCGCCGGATTCAAATGGCTAAGGTAATCAAGGGCCCAATCTTAGGCCCATTTTGCAAAGAAGTCAGCTCAGTAAAAAAGGCTTCGTCAAAATGAATTTTTCGTTTCTTTTCTTTCCTGTTGCAAAGATGGGCTGCGCTATCGAAAAAATGCCAACCATAATCAAAAAAATCCGCGAACTCTCACCCTTCGTACCCGGCTGACAGCCGTTTTTGCACCGGTACTCTGCTGAAAATGAGATTTACTTAGGCTCCGGCTTATGCTATACTAAAATTCCGCCGAATTCTGCGAAATACGCTTCAAGAGATACGCACAATTATTAACTGCCGAGGGACGAATCGAATCCACACCTATCAGTACCAAAGCCTGGTTAATTATTTCTTCCAGTTGCCCCGGATTGTTTGGATTTACCTCGTGGCAATGTGGCTGGTCGGAACAATCCTTGTCATTTCCGGCCTCATAGCCAGGTCCTCGGAATAGTAACGATTGGCTATACCACAGTTGTCTCAAAAAACACTTCCCAAGGCCGATTCGAACCCTTACGCTAAAGTAACAAAGCTGTCCCGCTTTCCTTAGCTCATAATCCCCATAACCCGCATAGACCGCACAATCCCCCAAAAGCCTCGAAATACCGCATTTTACCGGACTTTCCGCATTTTTGAGCAAATTTTAAGGCTGATTTCCAAGCCGTTTTGCTGCTTCTCGACGCATTATCGGCCTTTTTTGCAATATTTTGGCACATATAAGCGTCTAATCTCATAGTGAAAGAAAAAGAGCAGTAATGGCAATTGCCTGAGGTCTCTCGCATAGAAATTTCCGGCAAGGCCTTCTGCTGAAATACCTCTTATAAGTACGTTGGGGGCTATGAAGGGTTGTTCTTATGGAAGGGCTAAGTCCGCGAATTGGTGATACGCCCGGAAAATCAGTAAATCAGATGTATGCCGCATTCTCAGCGTTTCGTTACAAAGACGGCTACACACTCTCCGTCATCGATTTGGGGACCCAGGGCGTGAAGATTGAATTGATTCAAGCATACGATATTGGGGGGGCGATTATACTACCGCCCGAAAAGGTTCAAGAGTGTGGCAGATGGTTGCTGCAGACCCTTGGCCAGGATAGCTACGGTTTACCGAGGGAATTGACCGATATTTTGACCAGGCTGATAACCCACAAAAAAGCGGGGCAAATACTTGAACGCGGGGACAAGAAGAAAATAAAGGATGCCCTCAAGGTACTAAGGCGTGACCAACGGAAACTTGAGATGGAGAGAAAAGTCTTGAGGCTGATTTCAAGCAACGCTATATGATAATCCTGCATTTTGCGATTTATTGCGGGATTATTTAGCCCCTGAATTCCTAATTCCGCTTTACAAATCCTGATGTTTCACCACTTTTTTGTTAAGTTGATGCCGCACCGGCTCGATAAAATTACTGGGGCATACTCTTTGGATATGTATTCGTGTACCTGGTGTGAGTTGTCAAAGTAGTTATTTGAAGCAGGTGAAGTTATGAGTACAAAAGATTACCATATATATAGTATAGGGCTTTTGCTTTGTGTTGTTCTGTTATTGGCCCTTGGCGGATGTGCCTATCAGGCTAAATTATTAGACCACCGGCAGGTTGAACCGGATTCCGGTGTAATCGTCCGGTGCAAAGTCGTCAAGGAGCCTATCATCAAGGTTTCCGAGTCGGGTGATTTCATTTTCTGGTGGGCAGGCGGGCCCGGCCCTGTCACTTATAGTGTCGCGAAGGTCGTCAACGAGAGAAATAATGACATGTATCGCAAAAGGTTAAAGCCCGTCCTCGAGGTGGACTATTTCTGCGAAGCATTCGAAGCCAATCTCAAAAAGGCAATAGAAGAAAACGGCCTACGGGTCAATGGGATAAGCATAGAGCACGAGGAGGCTGGAATACCCGTCTGGTCGAACGTCCAGGATTTGAATATTTTCGGAACCTCGGCGAAAAAAAGGGCTCACAAATATGTTCTCCAGCTAAAAGTTTCCTGCGGACTTTTCAAAAGCGAAGCAAAAAGTGTTGCACAGCTTGAGGGACAGCTCTCCAGGCGCGCCGGAAACAAGGTCCTCTGGAAAAACAAACTCAGCTTCGAAGGACAGGCGGGAGGAGAACACAAGCAATACGGACACGGAAACGAAGCGGTAAAGCAATGGGAAAAAGATGATACCGTATTACGCGACTGTTTAATGGAAGTGGTCGATGGCGTAACGAAGATGTTGGCCCAGGAGCTTGCCGATACCACCGAGCAACAGCACCGGGAGTTGACAAAGTTGAAGCTAAAAGACGGCTCCAAGATAAAGGGCAGCATCATTGACGAGTCGCAGGAGCGTCTTGTCGTCAGGCTTGAAGGCGGCTCGGTAAGGTCTATGCTGGCAGAAAACGTGGTCAGTATGAATCAGTAATATTTCAGGTATCGTCCCGGATTCGAAGACTAAAAATTAAAACTAATTGCCCTCCTCCCAATTTATTGCGGGCGTTGTTTGTTTCCCATCAATAATAGTCAGCCCCAAGTTTCACCGGGGCTTCTCTTTTTCATAATTGTAGTCCGTCAGGATGTGCAACTTGTCCCCAGGGGACTTGTTGCATACGCAGACCGGCTAAAAATCCAGAAAAATTCCCGGTTTAATTTTTCGCAAGCGCCTTTTTCAAAGCCGCACGTGCGAGAAGCCGCGTCGAATCCAGACCCGGCAGCGGACAATCGTTTACGTCCACGAGCAAAGGAATCTCGGTGCATCCAAGAACAACTGCGTCACAGCCGTTTTGCTTGAAGACTTGTATAACGTCATTGAAATAAAGCTGGGATTCTTCACTAAACACACCATTGACGAGTTCGCCGAATATTATGTTGTCGATTTGCTCTCGCTGTTGCTCTTGTGGTATCTGATAACTTATACCGAACTTCTTAAGGACGTCCGGGTACACCGGCCCTCTCATAAGATATTTTGTCCCTAAGATGCCGAGATTCGTAAATCCCCTTTGCCTGGCTTCTTCTGCAGCCACTTCTGCTATATGCAGCCACGGAATTGGTGATTGGCTTGCCGCCGGCTCGAATGACTGATGGATGGTGTTGTCGGGACAGATTACAAAGTCAGCCCCAGCTTCTGTAACTATCTCGGCCGAACGAATCATTAGCTCGCCGACCTTCTCCCAGTCGCCAGCCCGGATATGCACCATATATTCGGAGAGTGGATAAGTGTGCATAGTTATCTCCGGATGGCAGTGCTGCCCCATCACGGATGATGCTTCTGCGCAAATGGTTCGGTAGCACAGTGCTGCTCCTTCTGCGCTGCACGCCACTATTCCGATATGCTTTGCCATTTCCGTTTTCCTTTTGTTTAGCGCAGTTTTATGTAGAGGAGCATTCAGGGATTAAAGGAATGCCGAAGGTGGGAGTCGAACCCACACCCGGGGTAAACCGGACGGGATTTTGAGTCCCGCGCGTCTGCCAGTTCCGCCACTTCGGCTAATCTGGGCAGATTATTAACAATCAGACGAATTTTGTCAACGCAAATCACAGCTTTTCAGCAGCAAAAAAAACAACCAAATCAGGTTGTAGGATATCAGGAATCAGGATATCAGAGTTATTGTGGGTTAGAGGATTAGTTAATTGGTGATTGGATGGGGGGAAATAGATTCGAAATTCGAAGCAAAGTCAACATCCGAATTTCGAGTATTCGAAAGGATATATTTAGGGCTTTGAATTTTTTATTATCCGGATGTGATTTTGGACGAATTGTCGGGGCGTGGAATCCAGCCGCGATACATTAAGACAAAATTCTTCATTCGGCCAGTACGGTCATCCATTTCCATCGTGCCGGTATTTCTGTTTTCCTGCTATAGGCTTTCACAATCTCAAGTTCGAAGTCATAGACATATCTTCGTTCATAATTGTCAAATTTGGAAAAATCAAAATGAAGCAGTGCCGATGACGGATAGAAATCCACGATGCAATACCACGCACCCAGTCGAGGAATGTACTGATAATCAGACTGCATCATTATGCCCTGCTTATCGCCGAGCATTTTGTATCGGACAATGTCACCATTGTTGAATTTGGGACTCGGAGGGGCTTCCGTCGGCTTGGCAAAGGTCTCATTCAGGCCGGGCAGGAACACGGGTTCCTTCAGCCCAACTTTCCCACAACCGGTCGTATAAAATGCCAAAAACGCTAATAATGCAAGCAAAAGATTCTTTTTTATCATCACTCTGCCTCAACACCAGAACGAACCAACAAAAAACCCAGAGGACAGGCTGCTTTCCGTCCCTGGTCATCGCGTGGTTTTCCGGACGTTTGTATTTTTCTAAGCTTCATTATAGTAAAAACTCCCATGCATTGTCAATCAAATTTGCGTTAATCTGCGTATAAAAAACTAAAAACCCTGCGTTACCTGTATAAAGGCCGAGGGCAAACGTAGGCATTTGGGATATTTTGAAAGCGAATTAGATACGGCGAAGGGGTGCTTTTTTCTTGATATAAGGCCCTATATGGACGATAATAATACTTTCATGGAACCACAACGCAAGTGGTATGCCATAAATGTCATCAGATCTACAGGAGGATTGTGAAATGGGTGGTTTTTCGCGAAAAATATTATTGTTCTGTACACTGATTCTATTTACTTCTCCGATACAGACGGCTCCGGCCGAGCCGAATACGGTCGAAATCGACGTGTTCGAGAACGTGATAAGCGAGCAGCAGCTCCAGATGCCCGATGGCACTACGGAAATAATACGGATGACCGGTGAGGCAACAGAGCACGTCTTCTTCGAGGGCCCGCGGGAAGGCCTGGCCAACGATGATGATGGTGACGAGCTCGATGAAGTGAAGACGGAAATGGTGGAGCTGAACCTGACAGGTCTCAGTTCGATGCTGGGTTCTGTGCAGTTGCGTCTGCTCACGGGTATACCGTCTATAGGCCAGATGGAAGAGACCAAGAACGACAAGAGCGGTTTGCTGGAAGTGCCGCCTTTTGGGGACGGGATGGTTGAGAGCTTCTTCGACATATTTTTCGAGATAGAGGTAGCCGGCCAGCTCTTGTACGGGAGAGACCCGATGCACCTGCGGGGATTGCTGAGCGAAAAGTCCGCTGGGCCTATGGATATTTATGAGAACCTCGGCAATATCCAGCTTTTTGATATCAACGGCAATCCGACCGGCCTTCTTTTGGGTCCGGGTCGTCTTCGGCCGAATCCCCCGGTCGAGGTCGACGTCTTCGAGACTCCATTATGCCATCTGGATCTGCAAGCACCCGATGGCTCGACGGTAACAGAAATGCTGACAGGCCGGACCACGGAGCGCGTCTTCTTCGAGGGCGCACACCAGGGCTCAGCCTATGACGACGATGGTAATCTTTTGGATGAAGTACAGACGGAAATGGTGGAATTGGACCTGAAAGGTTACAGTTCGATGTTCGGGCCTATGCAACTGCGTCTGAATACGGATATGCGTTCGGCAGGCCGGATGGAGGAGCGGACCGACTATAATACCGGTGTTCTGGATGTCCCGCCGTTTTTTAAAGACGGAATGGTCGATAGCTTCTTCGACATATATTTTGAGTTGGATGTGCTCGGTGCGACGTATTATAACCGGTACCCGATGCACTTGCGTGCAGTGCTGTCACACAAGCCGGCCGGGCCGATGGATATTTACGAGAACCTGACGCAGGTCCAAATGTATGACGAAAACGGCAATCCGACAGGCTTTTATATTGGTGCGATTAGATATCGGCCGAATCCCGTAGTAGAAGTCGACGTCCTGGACACTTCAATGGGCTTAATCGACCTGGTGACACCATCGGGCCAGACGTATCCTGTCGAGCTGGTGGGTACGTCAAAAATGCACGTATTCTTCGAGCGTGACTTCAAAGGCTCAGCAAACGATGACGATGGTGACGGTCTGGATGAAGTGAAGACGGAAATTGTAGAATTGAACCTGAGCGGTTTTGACCCTTGGTTAGGTGAGGTGCGTCTGGGTCTGGATGAGAGCACGATGACTATGGGCGAGATAGAGGAAAGCTCGGACATCAAGACCGGCAGGCTGGATTTACCGCCCTTTGCCGAAACAGGCAGCGCAGACAGCTTCTTCGATGTACATTTCGAAATCGAAGTCGATGGAATGATAATGTACGGGGCCAGGCCGATGCTCTGGCGAGGCGTGCTGAACGAAAAGCCCGCCGCACCGGGTGATATCTATGAGAACCTGGAAAATATTAAGCTGGTGGATGCACCTGGCACTGAGACGGGCTACACGCTGGGCGCCTCTTGGTACGAGCCGATAGCTTGTGGTGATGCTGCCCATCCGTATCCGATAGGAGACCTGAATCTGGACTGCCGGGTAAACTTTTTGGATGTCGCGATATTGGCCCTGCACTGGCTCGAATGCACCAGGCCGGATTGTTATTAGCGCCTTGTCCCCGCGAAGGCGGGGATCCGGATTGTCGCAAACTTGCTCTTGTGCTCTTATATCCTTAAAGCCCTCTGTCCCTTCTATGGCTATAACAAAATCCGCGAAAGTCTGTGAAAACTGTGGTTAATAATCCAGGAACACGATATCTTCCGGTATCGCCACGACGTCACGGTGTTTTGGGCCGAGTCTCTTTCGGATTTCGGAGCTGTGTTTGCCCGCCAGATTTCTTAGCTGTGTGCTGCTCAAGTTCGTAACGGCCCTGGCATTATCGTTTAGCATAACGACGGCCCCTGACTCGAATGTACCTTTCACCGAAACAACTCCGCTGGGCAGAAGGCTCTTGCGATTTTTCACAGCCCGCATCGCCCCTTCGTCGATATTTATCACGCCCGCAGCGGCGCTATTGAGGATCCATCTCGAACGGTTGCTCAGCTTTCGCTTCGGCATAAAGACCATGCCGATTTCATCGCCGGCCATAATCCGCCCGATGACGTTTTTCAATCTGCCGTTGGCCAGGACCATTCGACAGCCGGCATTTGATGCAATCTTTGCCGCCTCGATTTTCGTTTTCATCCCGCCCGTGCCGCGTTCGCTGCCGCGGCCTCCCGCGCTTTGCGTAATGTCCTCAGTTATCTCGTAAACGGTAGGTATCGGCCTGGCATCTGAAGATTTTCGCGGGTCTTTATCGTAAAGCGCATCGATATCGCTCAGCATAATCAGCACATCTGCGTCAATCTTGCTGGCGACCAGTGCGCTTAATGTATCGTTGTCCCCGAACGCCGAGCCGATTTCATCGGTGCTCACGCTATCGTTTTCATTTAGGACCGGCACTACCGACAGCTTCAAAAGTGTCTCGATGGAGTTGCGAAGGTTCAGATATGTCTTTCTGTTGTTGAGCACCTCGGCTGTTACCAGGACCTGGGCGACGGTAACGCCGTAGCGCAGAAACGATTTTCGCCACTCCGCCATCAACAGCGGCTGCCCGATTGCCGCATACGCCTGACGCATCTTGATATTTTTTACCTTGCCTACCTGGTCTAAACCGCCGCACCCCATTCCGATAGCGCCGGAGCTGACGATTACGACTTGCCTGTCCGTCTTCAGCAGCGAATTTATCTGCCTCGCGATTCGACTGACATAGCCCGTATCCACACCGCTTCCCTTCGTCAGGATATTGGTGCCGATTTTGACAACTATTCGCTTGGCTTCAATAAAGTTTCGCATGATTCGACGCACATCACCCGTGTCTCGTGATTCGTTCGATTCACTAATTCTCTAATTCACTAACAATATTCTTATGCGTGAATTTTTTTGCGTCTGGGCCGGTATAGTCTGCTGTGATTTGCCCGGTGCCGAACAGTTTCCATTTGTAAATGACAAGCCCTTCCAGCCCGACCGGCCCGCGGGCGTGTATCTTATTCGTACTTATGCCGACCTCCGCACCGAGCCCGTACCGGTAGCCGTCGCTAAAGCGCGTGCTGCAGTTCCAGAAGACATTCGCCGAATCGATAAGCTCCATAAACTTTTCGGCCTTTTTCTTGTCGGCCGTAACGATAGTTTCGGTATGTCCCGAGCCGTACTGGTTGATATGCTCGATGGCCTCATCCAGACCGGCCACAACTTTTATCGATAGAATATAATCCAGATACTCCGTTGACCAGTCCTGTTCGGATGCCGGCTTTACATCTATTATGGATGCGCTTTTTTCACAGCCGCGAAGCTCAACGCCTTTTTCATCCATCGCCTTTTTGACCATCGGCAAAAACACATCCGCGATTTTCTCATCGACCAGCATCGTCTCAGCGGCATTACACACTGCTACATACTGGCACTTCGAATCAACCGCGATATTGACCGCCATTTCCAAATCGGCGTCACCGTCGATATAAACGTGACATATCCCGTCGGCGTGGCCGAGAACCGGTATATTCGTATTATTCATTATGTACCGGACGAATTCGTTTGACCCACGGGGGACAATCAAATCGATATATTCGTCCATCCCCAGCATCTCTGCCACGTCCTCCCGCGTGTGCAGCAGTTGCAGCCATCCTTCCGGAAGGTTCGCTTTTTCACCGGCTTCACAGATAATCTTAGCCAGTATATTGTTGGTCTTCTCTGCTTCGCTTCCGCCTTTAAGCAGCACCGCGTTGCCGCTTTTAAGACACAGCGTCGATATTTGCACGAGCGCATCAGGCCGCGATTCAAAAACCACACCGATAACGCCGATTGGACAACTGACCTTATAAAGCTGAAGACCCTCATCAAGCTCGGTCGCCGTGATTGTTTTGCCGACCGGGTCATCGAGTTTTATCAAACTTTCAATTCCTGCGCATACGCTTTCTATTTTACCCTCGTCAAAATTAAGCCGTTTTAGCAAAGGTTCGGCAAGTTGGCTCTTTTTAGCATCTTCCATATCTACTTCGTTAACTGCCGTGATATGGTCGCTGCGCTGCCTGAGGGTGTCTGCAATGATTGTTAACGCGTTGTTTTTCACGGCGGTCTTGACCGCCGACAACTGAATTGACGCGTCCTTCGCCGCCGCTGCTGTTTCTGCGATACTCATTTTTCGTCTCTCTTATTGTGTATTCTGTATTTGGTATCGAATTGTAAATAATCCTTAACCTTAAATCAATAGTCAATTAA
This sequence comes from Planctomycetota bacterium, assembly GCA_013349615.1. Classification (GTDB taxonomy): domain Bacteria; phylum Planctomycetota; class Phycisphaerae; order Sedimentisphaerales; family Anaerobacaceae; genus CS2-K091. Next base: position 27,564 of record DUZJ01000001.1, read on the forward strand.
AAACTGGTTTATGAGCCAGGCAGCAAATATTCCAATATTCCAAAAAAAATTCTTGCCTTCCCCTCCATTCCCCGCAATAATACTACCGAGATGAAACTTTGAGTCTACCTTAATCGAAGGCGAAAAATCTCGTTTTGGATTTAATTATTTGTATTTCGTATTTGTTTAGGATTTCGGATTTAAGATTTAGATGGTAAGGTGGGCTTTAGCCCACCAATACCGCCCGCACTCGCGTAACCGCTGGTGCGAGTGGCTTAGCTCAAAGCTTCGATTATATTTTTCACACAAATTATATGAGTGTCTTAAAAATAACATTATGCGTATTGATTTTTACTGTTTCGTTCTTAAGAATATTCTTTAGTGCTGCGGGAATCCGACTCAGGAAGTACAGAGTTCCTTTTGCGTTAATACATGTTCTTACTGTTGTCGTTTCAGGAATAAAAATAACACAATACGTTGATTCTTATTTAAAGGGCCGTTTGATACTTGAGGATTTCGACACTTTAATTATATTAGAAATAGGTACATATATTCTGAGTTTATTTAGCGTTGCTGCCTATTCAATCAGACGAAGCGTCGTTAAATTGACAGGTGACATATATGACAAGTGCGAAGTATGCAATGGAGACCTATATGCTCATGGAACCCCGGATATAATTAAAAACCATCATATCTGCGGGGCCTGCGTTCAAACTATCAATGAAGCAAAACAAAAGATATAATATGGCCAGCCACTTATTAATGGCTGCCGACATTGCACAGAAAACGGTCACCGTCTCTAACAAAAAATTAATAAACAAAAGTGAGCGCATTATGAATACAATTCAAAAGAGCCTTTTATCTTCAGGGCTTTTGGCATCCATTTTCCTTGTTGGATGCAGGTCCGAAAGAATTCTGCAGGGTAATCTGCGAATCGACGGACGACCAATTGAAACGCTCACCTCAGTTGAGCCCGTTTTCTCATTCAATAATCTGGATACCGGTCAAAGAGGCATAAGGCTTAGAACCGAGTATAAAAAAGGTCAATTCAAGATTTATGAACTTCCCCAAGGCAATTACCACATTTTCATTTCAATAAATGCTAATACTGATAATCCGGGAGGCTACCCCGGCTACCCATGGGATTTCTATAAAAGATTGCTAAAAATAAATATACCAGGACAAGGCAATACCAGGCTCGATGTTGATTTAGAGAAGATCATTCACCTAACCCTTCCCCAGGATAATGGAGATATAATGGACCTCTGGGGTGTAAGAGGTGAGGGTATGATTACATTTAAGAGCCCGATAGAATTTGCGTGGGAATCTTTGGGAGATAATGTTGAGTATCATTATAAAATACATCGTATGCAATCCGAGCCGTTCAGGTATCTCGAACATAATATAGAAGAATCAACGACAAAAGCCACCGGGGTGACCATTGAACTGGCAGATAGCAAGGAAAACGAATTTTACCTATTTCATCTTTATGCCACAAAGAATGACCGTCGTATAGGAGAACTCAAAACCCACGGAAAACGTGGCTATGGTAATGATCTTCGATTTCGGATCAAATAGGCTTTACTTATCAGCATAACTCCGGATGTCCCAGGGGAAAAGTGGAAAAAGAGAGCAGTCCGGAATTGTTGACTTTATGTTTTGTCGGTTCAGTTAGAAGTCCGGTACGCTTTTCGTTACTTAAAAATCATATAAACAATACTTGCGGAAACGAAAAATGAAAAGAAATCTGACCTTATGCCTGTTGGCTCTCATCGCCACCGGCTGCTGGACAATAAAATAATTTGAAAAAGGCTTTTAAATGATTGGTGCTATTGCCTAAAGGAGAGCAATTTTTATACCTACAAACTTGACGTGCACCCGTTGGTGTGGCAGTAGAAATTTTCGATTTGCTTTTTTCTGTTGACTGCTTATAATTCTGAGCGGCGCATTACAAATTATCAGCGGGTGTAGCATAGTGGTAATGCACCGGCCTTCCAAGCCGGCTAGGTGGGTTCGATTCCCATCACCCGCTTCTGGGGTGAAAATCTCCTATTGAGGCAATTCTATGAGGTGCTGTGTATTTTCTTGATGATGTCTCGGTTTGGTTGTTTCAAAACTCACGGGTCGTTGTGAAAAAATAGCCGACTGGTGAAAAAAATACCTGGCTGCTCAAAATCATCATATTGTCGTAAGCACTTTTGTTTGCGGGGATTAAGTCTTGCCGGGCGGAGTCCTATAATAAAATTTTGCAGAAATTTTGGAAAAAATGGTTTTGTGTGTTGACTGAGTGGTGAGAAGTGGTATGATTTCCCATTATAGGTATAGTAAGTGGAATAGATACCATGCTTTTATTAACAGGCGAATATCAACACATAGTCGATGGTAAAGGCAGAGTTCTCATCTCGAACAAGCTGAGAAGTCAAATCGATGTCGATGAACACGGCAGCAATTTCTACCTTGTCCTCGGGGCCAACGGTATTCTTTGTCTGTATCCTGAAAAATATTTCGAGCAAATAGTCTTAGCGGTAGCACCCAATGCAACTGCGCCCGATGAGGCAGTTGCGTTCGAGCGAATGAGTTTTGCACTTGCCAGCAAGGTGGAGCTGGACGGGCAGGGACGACTGCTTCTGAATGAAAGATTGCGAAGGCGGGCGGGACTGAAAGACCAAATTACATTAGTCGGCGTCCGGGACCATATCGAGCTGTGGAATAACGAAAACTGGGAGCAATATCTGACAGACCATATGGTCCAATACCAAAAACAGATGTCGCAGGCACGGCAGGTGGTCCTGCAAAAACAGAACGAAGAACTTTGACTTTGTTGACTGGAGGCGAAATGATTGAAATGGATTCGAATCATTGTCAGATTGTAGAGAAAAGTCTTACCGGTAAACGAGCGGTTGACGAACAAACGTTTGCCTCACTGACAATTCTTACCGAGCGGCTCCAGCGACTGAAGAATATGGACAAGATTTTCAGCAGCATTACGTTTTCGCCCGATGTCAGGGAACTTAAAGCCCAAAAAAACGCAGTAGCTGTAAGTTAGCTCGCAGTGCGTCGTTTGTATATCGGCAGATAGCGATGTATTAGAGTGAGAAATGATATACGAGATACGATGGAGGTAAATGACTCGAAAGTAGAACATATTCCGGTTCTTGCGGAGAAGTTGGTCGAACAGGTGAACTTACCCCGGGATGGGGTGATGGTCGATGCGACCATTGGACAGGGAGGTCATAGTTTTCTGTTCGGCGAGGCCCTGGGCCCCGAGGGAGCTATCGTTGGATTTGATTTAGATAAAAAAGCTATCCGAGGGGCCCATTTTAAGTTGAAAGACCTTGCCTGCAAGGTTATTTTGATTTGCGATAATTTCTCCGAGATCGCCGAGCGAGTCCGCGAACAGGGCATCGATAAGGTTGATTTTATATTAGCGGACCTGGGTGTCAGCTCAGCACAGTTGGCGGACGTCGAGATGGGTCTTAGTTTCCAGACGAATATGCCGCTGGATATGAGAATTGACAAAAGATTAAAGACTACCGCTGCCGATATTGTTAATAAAGCAGACGAAAAATCCTTAGCTGATTTGATTTACAAATTCGGCGAGGAAAGGGGCTCACGGCGGATAGCACGGTTTATCGTGCAGGAACGTGAGAGCGGGCCGATAGCTGAAACCGGTCAACTGGCCTCGATAGTCTGCAGGGCATTGAGACGGCCAACGCACAGACGAAGAAGCAGAATACACCCGGCAACGAGAACTTTTCAGGCGCTGAGAATTGCAGTCAATAAGGAGCTGGAGAACCTGGAAAAACTGCTTTGTTCAGCGTCGTCACTGTTGGCTAAAAATGGCCGCATAGCTGTCATCAGCTTTCACAGCCTTGAGGACAGACTGGTTAAGAATAGTTTTAAGGCAAATGAAAAAGACGGCGTTTATAAGATTATCACGAAGAAGCCGATTGTGGCATCACGAGAGGAGATTACGCGAAATCCGCGGGCAAGAAGTGCGAAGTTAAGGGTCGCAGAAAGACAATAGGGCAAAAAGTGAAAAAGGAGTTTCATTATGACTCGTGACGCGAAGATTGGATTACTGTTGGGCTTGGCCTTCATATTTATGATTGCATTTATAATTAATGGTCTTCCCGGTTCCCGGCCAGACAGTAACGAGCTGACTAACACAATGGCCAATTTTCCGAATAATCCGCCTGGTCTTGCGGCGCGGGAGCGTGAGGTTATCAATCGTACAGAGTCGATGAGAAGAGAAGCGACGGAAGTACCGCCACCACCGATTGGTGATCCCCGTATTCGCGATCAAAGAACGTTACCTGATGTACCTGTAATTCCGGGTGAGAGCTATAAGGTCGGGCCGGTCGTTCCGGGGCCGGTTCGTGATACGAAGATGGATATCGACAAGCCCAAAGCTGTCAGGCCGGCTTTGCCAAAAGTATATATTGTTACCGATGGTGACAATCTGGCCTCGATAGCCAAAAAGTTTTATGGTCCTGAAGCAGGGAACAAAAGAGCAAACATCATGAGGATATTTGAGGCCAATCGCAAGATTTTGGAAACACCGGATGATATTTATGTCGGCCAGAAACTTGTCATACCGCCTTTACCAGGTTCGGAGCAGGAGAAAGACAAGGGCATCTTTTCCAGTGAAATATTTAAGAAGGTTGTATCTATCGGACGGGAACATCTCACGAATAAGGTGCGCCAAGCCAAGCCGAGCAAATTGTACACAGTGCGGGACGACGATAATCTATGGCGAATTGCCGCTGAACAGTTAGGCGACGGCAGCCGGTACAAAGAGATAGCCAAACTAAACGCCGACATTTTGGAAGATGAGGACTTTGTCCCTGTTGGTACGCGTTTGAAATTACCCGCCCGGTAGAAACAGCAGCGCCAAAATTTGAATATTCCCGTTATACTCTGGTTTAGTTATGAGGCCGCAATTTCGCTTTGTTTTTGTTGTTTTATATTTCACGGCAGTTTTGATATTCACAGTTTATCTTCGCAGCGCCAACAATCGGGTTTTCAACAAACTTTGCGCTCACGAGTCCGAGCAGGGCCGGCTAATACAAGAACTTACGCACAAACAACTTGAGTTGGAAAGTTTAATAAATCCCGCAGCGGTCTCTCAACGTTTTGGCGGCCCGTGAGGTGTGTGGCGAGCGGCGAGGTACGATGTACGAGAAAAGCGTTCGTATTATCATTTTTCTGTTGTCGTTTGTGATTTTGGCATTTTTGTCGTTAGCAGCGCGGTGCTTTTACCTTCAATTTTTCCAGAGCGAGCATTATGTTGACATATCGTCAACGCAGCTTCGTGCGCGGTTTGTCCAGAAACCACAACGCGGCGTGATTCTTGATTGCCGCGGCAGGGTGCTTGCGGCAAGCGGCAGAATCCAGAACATCTTTGCAGAGCCGCGGGCTATCCGCGAGCCTGAGACGACAGCGACAGAACTTGCGCCAATTTTGAACATCGAAGCAATGGATATATATAAGTGTATCATGGGGAGCAGTAATCGCGGCTTTGTTGAAATCAAGTTCGATGCGGATGTTAAGGAGTGCGCAGCCGTCCGGAAGTATTACGGTATTGGTGTAGAATCTGATTGGCGAAGACATTATCCGATGGGTCGGGTGGCCTCGCACGTTGTGGGTTTTGTGAGCCGGTACAATCATTGTCTGTGCGGCATTGAACTGGAATACGACAAACAGCTTATGGGTTCCGGCGCGCAAAATGTTCTGTTTGCCGATGTTCGTCGGAGACCGATTCGTCCGAAACAGCAAACCGGGATATTAACTCCCGGCGTCGGGATTATTTTGACCATCGATGCCACTATCCAGCAGTTTGCGTGGTCCGAACTTGTCAGGCAGTTCGAGAGCTATGAGGCCGAGTCGGCAGTTGCGATAGTTGCTTCGGCGAAAACGGGCGCGATTTTGGCGATGGTTTCGCTGCCTGACTTTGAGCTTAACGACATAAGCGGCGCCGACCCGAATAGTTTCCGGAATTGCGCGGTAACGGCCCAGTATGAGCCTGGCAGTATTCTCAAGCCGATAGCCGCGGCGATTGCGATTGATAACGGCACTGTGAACATCCATGAGAAGATATTCTGTGAAAACGGCGATTATCGCGGCACGGGATTTGGACAAATCGGCGAATACGGGGAGCACAGATTCGCAGATTTGACAGTGCGGGGAATTCTTGTCAACTCCAGTAATATAGGTATGGCCAAGATAGGACAAAGGCTCGGCAAGGACAAACTATATAACGGATTGAAGCTTTTCGGATTCGGCAAAAAGGTCGGCATCGACCTGCCTGGCGAAGCCGGTGGGCTGCTGCGTCCTGCGCGTGACTGGACAGGGTTCAGTATAACGCGGATACCTTTTGGACAGGAGATTTCTGTAACCGCGATTCAATTGATACGAGGCTTCTGTATACTCGCCAGCGGTGGTCGGGCAGTGGAGCCGTTTCTTGTGAAGGCAATGGTTGACAGCACCGGCGAGATTATCAAGCTGCGGCAGTCATCGCCGGCAGTCGGCTACATCATCAAGCCGGAAGTCGCCAAGTGGATTGTTACCGAGGCCCTTGTCGGCGTGGTCAATGAGGGGACGGGCAAGAAAGCCGCGTTGGAGAAATGGCAGGTTTTCGGGAAAACGGGAACCGCCAATATAGCAAAAAGCGAGGAGAGAGGTTATTCGGAGCGTGATTACGTTGCCTCTTTTTTAGCGGGCGCACCGGCTGAGGAGCCGGAAGTAGTCGTTCTGGTTTCTATTTATAAGCCGAACACGAGGCTTGGTAAAGGTTATACCGGCGGAACCGTTGCTGCGCCGGTGTCAGCCAGGATACTTGAAAAAACCCTTCATTATCTGCGTGTCCCCGAACAGGCCCTGTGATTAGCGACCGGTTTGGTAAAGACCTTTGTGGATTTAGCATTGCATCCTTGACATAGCATAAGAACGGCGATATACACTGTGCAGGAGGTACGAAGAAATGGCAAAAATAATCTACGGTGTTGCGGGGGAAGGATTTGGACACAGCAGCCGGTCACACCTGACGGGGCAAAGGCTCATCGACGCGGGGCACGATGTGATGTTTGTCGGGTCGAGAAAATCACTTCTCTATCTGAAACAATATTTCGGCCAGCGCGTGAGGGAAATATTCGGTCTGTCTTTTACGTATATAGATGGGCGTATAGACAAATCGGAGACGCTGAAACAAAATCTTCTGAATCTTCCCGAAGGCAACAGGATAAACGATGAACTATTCCACAAACATTTTGAGCCGTTTGGGCCTGATTTGGTGATATCAGATTTTGAGCCATTCAGTGCCTGGTGGGCGTGGCGAAAAGATGTTCCCTTTATCAGTATCGACCACGAGCATGTGCTGACACTTTGTAAGCTGGAGCACAGGAGCAAGAACTGGTTTTCACGAATAACCGCGAGCGTGGTGACCGAATGTCACTACGTTGGGGCGGTTGCGTATATCGTTATAAATTTCTTTAAGGCGTCTCTGAGAATTGATTCGGCAGTTCTGGCGCCGCCGGTTGTGAGGCCTATAGTTCGCGGGCTCCGAGCCGGCAAGGGTGAGCACATTCTGATATATTCGACTTCCGGCAAGGGGGAAGAGGAGTTGCGAGCGACGCTTGGTAAGTTTGCCTCGCAGAAGTTTTTTATTTATGGATTTAAGAAGAGCGGGGAGTTTGAGAATTGTGTTTTCAAAGAGCGTTCGACGGAAGGATTTTTAGCTGATTTGGCGAGTGCACGGGGGGTGATAGCTTCGGCGGGATTTTCATTGCTAAGTGAGTGCCTGCATTTGAAAAAGCCGATGTGCCTGCTTCCTGTTGCCGGTCAGTATGAGCAGATAATCAACGCGCATTACATAGAAAAGCTGGGCCTGGGGATTGCGGGAGAAAAACTGGACGAAGAGCTTTTGGGGCGGTTCCTTGACCAAATCGAGAAGCCTATACCGGATGATGAACGGATCCTTTGGCCTGACAATGACAAATTCTTCGGCATACTGCAAGAGGTCTTACACAAGCTGGCCAAGCCGATTAGTATCGAACTCACTTAAGCTGCGTGTAAGTCATATAAAGATTATTCTCATTCGCAGGCCAGATGCTTTGCTCTGCTCAGCATGACAAATCAAAACAGGTAAGTTTGGTTTATTTGGATAGGGACATCAGTTGCAGCTAAAGAACAAGTATGTATCAAATATACCGCTAATTGCACTTATAGCAGCCAACATCATTCCACTCTGGGGGGTGGTTTTTATGGGGTGGGACGCTTTTTATATCGTGCTACTTTACTGGTCTGAGAACTTAGCGGTCGGGTTCTATAACGTCCTGAAGATGGCGTTTGCAGGTTTCCTGAAGCCATCCAAACATCTCGGCAAGTTATTTCTCATACCTTTTTTTATAGCTCACTATGGCGGATTTTGCGCAGTTCACGGTGTGTTCGTATTAGCGCTGTTCGGAAAAGACGACAGCAGCTTTATGAAGGGCGCTGACTGGCCCTGCTTTCTTGTTTTTGTGCAGATGCTGCTGAATGTCATCAAACATGCCTACTCGGTTATGCCGTTAGCGATGAGGTATGCGCTGGGGGCGCTTTTTGTAAGTCACGGCGTTTCGTTTGTGTGCAACTATCTGATTAAGGGCGAGTACGCCACATCCAAACCGGACAAGCTGATGGGGAGCCCTTATGGGCGGGTGGTTGTGATGCATGTGGCCATTATTTTCGGTGCGTTCCTGACTATGGCGCTGGGCTCGCCGGTCGGCATTCTGATTATCCTTGTGGGCATAAAGACCTATCTGGATGTTGTATTTCACCTGCGCCAGCACAAAAAAATGCAGGTAAAAACCGTTTCGGCATAATCAGAAAAAGCTATCTCTCCGTCAGGGTTTTGGCTTATGTTCGGTTCTTAATATATACCACTTTAGCTTGTCGAGGTCTTTTGTTTTGACGAATTTCACGTGGTTGTCGACAAATAAGACATTGCAGCCTTCGCGCTGGTGGTTTTCGGTCGATAAAATTTCCGGTCCGCCGGCCTGGTTCCATCCGGGATAGGTCTCGAAGAGGACCACCATATCCGGGCGGGCATTTCCGGCACCAAAGTTTTTTAGGTTTTCGTTCATAGCATAATTGCAGGGACCCTTGTGTGCACCTTTGCAGCGAAATATGGAAGGCGATACCTCCATGTGCTCAATCAGCAAATCGCACCATTTTGTTTGCGTCGGGAACTTATCATCGTAGTCGTTGGCGTAGATAAGCATTGCCCTGCCGAGGCTGGACATGTTGGCGGCGCAGTGTGCTCTGATGGCAATTTGTCGGTAGCGGGCGAGTGCGGGCATAAAGATTCCCATCAATATCACGACGAGCGGCAGGAGCACTACCGGCAAGACTATTCCTGTGACAGCGAGGCCGATGCCTTTCAATTGCCCGGCGCTTTTAGAAATTTTTACCAGCCCCAAAATACCTAAAATAATTGCCGGTATGGCTGTAATCAAGCAGGTAAAAGGGATTAGAATCGCGAGGACAAGCGAGGCGATGGCCAGTCCACTTGTTTTGACGCCGACACTCGGGGATTGTGCTGCAGAGGCAGGCAACACAGTGCTGCAGGAACTGCATAATTGGGCGCCATCCGGATTTTTTGCTCCACATTTTGGGCAGTTCATTTTTGGTCTCCTTTCGATTTAATATTTATTCACTGTAAATCTCCGCGATACATTTTGTGTTAATAGTAACTCCTTGGCTGGGATTTTCCAGAATATTTTTGAGATTTTTTCGCTTCGCTCAGAATGACCGTATTTTGTGTCGGTGTGGCGGTGAAGGTTATTCTGCTGCGGATTTAGCCTGGCCTAAGTAACCGGCGTTGATGCAGAAGCGGAGAATTTCGCGGGCGAGAGGTGCTGCGTCGTGGGAGCCTCTTTGACCTCCTTCGACGAGGACGGCGATAGCGAGCTTTCGGCCGGTGCTGTCGGTGGCGAAGCCTGCGAACCAGGCATGGCTTGGCTGCTGGGTGGAACCGGTTTTGCCATAGACGTGTACGCCATACTGAGTGAGCGGGGCCTCGGCAAACCGGGTGTAGGCAGTTCCGCCAATCTCATTAACCACTGCACTCATACCATCGTGGACTACGTCTAAGGTCTGTGTTGAGATATTGAGGTCGATGCCCGGTTCTTGATGCTCGATGCTCTCCACAGGACGCCCAATGGCGGGTTCTCGATTGTCGATTTTCGATGCTTGATTCTCAATGCTCGTTGGTTGAGAATCAAGAAAGAGGCGGGGCGGTTTATATAGTCCGCGTCGTGCGATGGCGGCCATCGCGTTTGCTACCTGCAGAGGTGTGGCTCTCAGATTGCCCTGGCCTATGCCGAAATATCTTCTTTCGCCCTTATCAAGAGGCGGTATCTGCTCAAAATGAGAAATTTTGCCCCTGACAACGGCGGTCGAGATCTGTCCGAGGACCTGTCTAAAGTATCGATTCTCGATACCCGATTCTCGATTCTCGTTGCTCGATGTACGAATCGCCGGAGCGAGTTGGATTTGATGTCCGTAGCCGAACCTGAAAAGCCATAGCTGGAGGACAGCAGGGTCGATTCTGTTGGCAAGGCGTGAAAAATAGATATTGCAACTTCCCTTAACGGCGTTTCGTGCTGTGTTTTGCCATTTATAATCGTGTCCGCTCTGGTATTGGTTGAAGATCCAGCAGCTCGGCCAATCTTCTGGCGCCTTTTGGGCCGGGCAGCTGATAATCGCGCCCGGAGTGATTTTGCCGGATTCGAGTCCGGCGATGAGAATGAGTGGCTTGACAACCGAGCCGGGCGGATACTCTCCCTTATTTATTGCTCGATTAAGCAGCGGCTCGTTGGGATCGCGGGCCAGAACGTCATAATCATACCTGGCACGGTTCAAATCAAAGGTCGGCGTTGAAACCAGTGCGAGAATATCACCTGTAGCGACTTCGATGACAACGGCTGCCGTAGGGGCTTTGCAGTTGGGATTGAGCTGGCAGTCGGTAAGATAATCTTCTATCTTTTTTTGAAGCTCAATGTCGAGTGTGAGGCGGACGTCTTTGCCAAACTGTGTCTCTGTCCGACTTACCAACCGGCGGTCTATGTCCTTCCTTTCTTCCCCACGTCTTCCTCGCAGTATAGTTTCACACACATACTCTACTCCGTCCTCCCTTCCGCAGACTTCGTCGCTCAAATAGCTGGATAATTTATCATCTGCGAGAAGCCGCCTGTCTTTTTCCTGCGGCGGTCCGACCCAGCCTATCGTTTGAGCGGCGGCTGAGCCGTGCGGGTAAATCCTATGGGCTTTTGGGAGAATTTCAATGCCGTCAACTTCCATGAACTCCACCTGAGCGGCAAAGATATCGTCTTCGGTTTTCAACTCCAGGAATTGCCTGCCTTTGTTCATCTTGGGAATATTGTCAATTCTGTCTATGAGCAGGAGGCGCTGGTTTTCATCGGGAAATTTCTTTTTGAAATCCTTGATTGCCTTAGACAGCGGCACACTACTGATTCTACCTTTATATTCGGCAATTATTTTCGGGTCAGGGCTGTTTCGTCTCCAGGCAAGGAAGGTGCGGAGATTCCATATTTCGTTGTTTATTTTGTAAATTTGCTGCTCAATATCCGCTCTTTCGGGCCCAAAGTAGGTACATTTGTCAATTATCCGCTGGAGGTCCTCAAGGCTGTCCTGCAGCTCTTTGCGTGCTTCTAATAAAGAGGAGTTTGTGCTGGCGAGCTGTGAGCGCCGGCGCGCCCTTAAAAGTTTTGCCCGTTGGACACGTTCGTCGAAAATCGAGCAGAGCCTGTAACTGATATGCAGATGGAACCGCGATTCATCGGTGGCCAATATTGTGCCGTTGCGGTCGAGTATTTTTCCCCTGATGGTCTTGAGCTGGCGTGAAACGCCTTTTTGGAGCTTTAATTCTGCGATTTTCTCCAGGTATGAGGAATGGGAGAACAACTGTAATTGTGTCAGACGGAGTAAACAGGGCAGTAGAAGCAGTAAGCTGAGGATTATAAAAATTTTGATTCTCTTAATTAACATCGTATTTCAGACCTTTGTTTTTTGCCACTAAGGCACCAAGACACGAAGCTGGCCGTCAGAGGTCAGAGGTCAGAGGTCAGAAGGCAGATGGTTTGTTTTCTGTCTTCTGTTTTCTGTCTTCTGTTCTCTGTTTCTTTGTGCCTTCGTGTCTTCGTGGCTGTTTGCCTATATCGTCAGATGTACGCTTTACGCTTCAGTAGACGGAAGCTAATGGCGGCTGAAGCGATGAGTTTTTATACGCATCCACCAGGCTGCCGGCAAGAATAAAACCGGCCCGACTATTGCGGAATATAACGCTGTGCCGAGAATAACAGTGTATATATTTGATATGGCGGCCTGCCCTTTCAGGAGGGCCAAGAGATGGGCGAGGGCGCCGGCGAGAGAGCCGATGACGAAAATCGCGAGTGACTGGTAAGGCATTTTTCTGATTGCAATAACACGGTGAAGGTACGCCAGGGCGGTCCCGAGAAGGCCAAAGCTAATTGTGTGTGAGCCCATAACAGAAGCAATACTAATATCAGCAGCAAAACCGATTGCGAATGAGGTTATGATGGCATCGGTGGTGTTGCAGTAAATTGCAAAAAAAACCAAAAGTATTAATAACAAATTGGGTCTGATGTTCAACTGTGTAACAGCAACTATACCCAACAGACTGACTTGCAGGACGGTAACGATAAGAATAAAGACCGCAAAGCGAAGCCATCGCATTTTATATCCCCATTTATTACTACAGGTCCGCTTAGGATTTATCCGTTACTGGTAACGTCTTGTTTTGTAAAAGGCCAAAGTGCCCAAAGTGAGCTAAAGTGCCTAAAGTTCTGATAATCCAGTTTATTGGATTTTAGGCGCTTTGGGCACACCATACTTTAGGCATTTCCATTATTAAGTGGCGCTGTAGTATTACTCTTGCGGATTCATAATAATCACGGTTACACTGTTTAGTCTTTCTATGTCGCAGACAGGTTTGACCGTTATATCCCAGAGTGACGGATTTTGCTCGTCCGGTTTGCACCTGGCCACGGTTCCTATAATCAGGGAAGTATCGAGAAATCCGGGCTTTTTGCAAGTCAGGACGTGGTCTCCGACCTTTATATTGTGCTTTGTTGAGAGCAGGCTGACCTTTGCCGAATTGTTTCCACTGCCCTGCATTACCCTGTCTATATTTAGTTTTCCTATCCTTACAGGTATTTTTGACGCCGGGTCCGTGAACAACCTGACCTTGGCATTTGGTGCTGAGACATCGGAAATAGTACCTATGATACTGTTGTCACCGAGAACGAACTGTCCTTTAGCCAGGCCGTGTTCCCTGCGGCAGTAGATAATAAGCTCGCAGTGTGCTCCTCCGATGGAGGCAGTAACGACATCAGCCGGAATTAAGTCGGCACCCTGCAATCCAAATTTATTGCGCAGCGTGGTCAGCTTTTCGACAAGCTGACGTTCCGAATGCAACTGCTCGGTCAGGTTTGCGATATAGTTTTCGTACTCTGACTCTCTACGATTCGTGATACCCGGTCTTGACTGCCAGCTGCGGGTAAACAGTGAGATGTTTCTGCCGACGGCCAAAGGCAAGCGAAAGAGGCGCGCAAAAGCAAACTGAAAGTTGTTTGTTAGATTCTGAGGAGCGAAGAGCAAGATAAGCCCGGCCAACATTAACCAGGTAAATAACATCCTTCTGGAGACTCTGATTAGCTTCCTTGCCATATCTAATTGATTATTTTCTATTGACTATTTTCTATTTTTTCGTTGTGTGCCGCGCGTATTTGGCCGTGCGATATAAACAATAGTCAATATTCAATCGTCAATTGACAATGTTTTTTACTCCCATCCGTACTCGTTATGGTCCATTGTATCTTTCCACAATTCCAGATTTTCCAGGTAGACGCTGGTGCCTCTCGCTACGCAGCTTAGTGGGTCCTCGACCCTTCGTACATTGAGTCCGGTAGCATTTGCGAGTACGGTATCCATTCCCCGCAGCAGCGACCCACCGCCGCAAATATGTACTCCGTTCTCAATCAAATCGGCGGCGAGCTCCGGCTCGGCCTTCTCAAGCGTGGCCGTAACGGTATCTATAATTGTAGCGATGGGGTCCCGCAGGGACTCACGGATTTCCTCACTTGTTATAACGATTTTTCTTGGCAGTCCGGAGATTGTGTCTCTTCCGGCGACCTCCATCGTCAGCTCCTCCTCGAGTGGGGCGGCAGAGCCGATTTGTATCTTGACTTTTTCAGCGCTCATCTCACCGATAAGCAGGTTGTATGTTTTTTTGAGATGGCTGATGACGGCTTCATCCATATCATCTCCGCCGATGCGGATAGATTCAGATGTTGCGATATCAGCGAGACTCATTATGGCCACTTCGCTGGTCCCACCGCCAATATCGACAATCATCGAGGCGGTTGGGTCTGTGATTGGCAGCTCGGCCCCGATGCCGGCGGCCATCGGCTCATCGACGAGATAGACCTTTCGAGCGCCTGCGCGTTCTGCGCTATCTATAACGGCCCTTCTTTCAACGGCGGTTATCCCGCTCGGTACGGCGATAACGACCCGTGGCCTTACCAGGCCTCCTCTTCCGTGTACTTTTCTGATAAAATAGCCGAGCATTGCCTCGGTGATTTCAAAGTCGCTGATTACGCCGTCTTTGAGTGGTCTTATAGCGCTAATGGAGCCCGGCGTTTTGCCGAGCATTTCTCTTGCGACGAGACCGACCGCTTCGCCATTGTTGAGGACAATGTTTGTTCCCTTGCGAACGGCGACTACGGATGGTTCATTGAGGACAATGCCCTTGTCGCGGACACAAACCAAGGTGGTACAGGTACCCAGGTCGATACCCATATCCATACTGAACCAGCCTAAGATTGTGTCCAGCAGCACCTTAGATTCCCTTCTCAAATTTCAATTGCCTTTTTTTTATAGGAAAACAGCGGAGTTGTCAACCCCATTAAAAAAAATTTTCTTTTTTGTAGCTCTGGGCCGACAGCAGCCGCACTTCTAACGGGATATACCGTATTTTTCTACGTTATCCGCAATTTCTAATGGGGTCAATAGTAAATTTGCTACGGAATTTTGAAAATTGATTCGTACTGCAAATAGCATTTGAAGGCGACAAAGGCTGCTGTAGCGAGCACTACGCAGAATGCTAAGCCAAGAATAACGGTGTAGAGATTGTCTGATGCTACCGGTTTTCCACCGCGGTTTGGTCTATTAGGACTCATATTGCAACCTCATATATAAAGGGGCCCAATTTGTTTGTTGGTTGTTTGTGTTCTCCAGACCGGGATTATCAGGGTCGTCTATAAATTAGTGGAAACAGTATCGCCGGCTTTGGGTTGTTCCTGGACAAGCTCCATTGCACCGATGGCCTTTTCTGCATCGGTGTCTATGATGAGAATATCGCAAATAAAGTTATCTCCACGAGTAACGTGGAATTTCATCCCTTCCCTGACTCCGTCCGCTATGCCGATGGATATACTGACCATCTTATTTTTCAAATCCACATCCGTTACCAGTCCCTTCAAGCCAATATCCCTGGTGGTAACCGGGGCCGGTCGAGCTATGTCCTTTTCCGAAGTGACGGTCACGGGGACGGTAGGAATTTTACCGGTCGGCTGTAAAAGCTTGTCCAGTCGGCCCTGTAAAACAACCTTTTCCTCGAGGAGCTGTTTCTTTTCAGTTTCCAGGGTCTGTATTATAGCCAGTTTCTCAAGAAGAAGCCTTGCCGTTTCCTTGTGCTGGCTCTGTTCCTTTATCAGGTCGGCTTCGACACTCTTCCAGGTCTTGATAGTATCCTCTAATAACGTCCTGTTGTCGGCGTTGGTTTTTGTGAATGTCTCGACGTCGGCGGCAAACCTGTCTACCCGCTGAAGCAGGGCGGCCTTTTCTCTTTCGGAGCCCTGGAGCTGTCCTTTTAATTCGTCGAGCTCTATTTTTAGTGATGTAATCTGGTTGCCCAAATTGTCTTCGAGGTCATTCTTTTCCGCCTCTTTTGCGTTTAATCGCTTTGTCAGGTCGTTAACGCTTTCCTGCAAACTGTCTTTTGCGGCCCGCTGGGAATTGTACAATTGCCTGTAGTTGTCGGCGTTTGCGACGTAGGTAACGACAATACCGCAGAGGAAAATTGACGATATCGTCAGCAAGACTATTAAAATTTTTGTAAGTGTACTCAAAACAAGCCCCTTTCACCCATTCCTGCATTCTTTCTGGTTTTTTTCTATATGTCCGATATATCAGGATATCGTATGTTCCACATTAATACTTTACACTTAAAAGGCCGAAAGGTCAAGTTATTTTTGAGCTAAAATCCTGTAATAAGTCCGAAAATGGCAATTTCCGCACACAGGGCAAGTAAAATGGACAATGAAAAATGGGATGATTTTATGTATCATTTTTTCATTGTGCATTGAAAAACGGCCATTGCAGCAGCAATACGTACGAATTTTGACTCATCTGTGAGGAAGCGGGGCAGGAAACCCGTGAGAGAAGGAGTCCCAATTCGACCTATTGCCAGTACGGTGCGTACATTAAGTCGTTCGAGGGCCTCTTTATCCAGTCCTGCGGCGAGATTTCTCGTAAAAACATCGAGCACTATGGGCACTCCCCTGTTGTCTTTGAGGATGCCGAGCTGTTCAGCAGCGGCGAGTCGCACCTCTACAATATCATCATCCAGCATAGTAATGAGTGCGTCTCCGGCCTTCAAAGTTCCCAGCGCCCCCATCGCCTTTATACCCATGACCCTGTCGTCAGCGTAAGCGCTTATGAGCATTGTCCACAACTTTGGATATATCCGTTCGTCGCCGAGCATTGCCATTGCTTCGGCGGTCTGGAACCTGACCATGTCACCCGAATCCGGTCGCTGCAGTGTCCACAATAATGTTTTCAGCGTCAGGGGGCTATTATCGCCTGTTGCCGAGGAGCAAAGCGGCATTGGCCCTGACGGTCTGGTCGCCGGCGGCTATCGTCCTTCGGAGCAGTACAATGTTATCAGGCGAGCCGAGCTTGTATAAGGCATAGAGGGCCGCGAGCCTGACATTTTCGTTTTCATCCTTGAGCAGTTCCGTTACCGACTTTTTCCCAAGTGAGTATTCCAAATCTCCCACGGCCAGTGCGGCGGCAAATCTGACCGGCACAAATTCATCCTTCAGCAGTCGTTGTACTTTAGGTATCAGTCTGATTCGCCTGGTGGCTGCGACAACTTCGATAGCGTTGGCCCTTACTAATGGGTCATCGTCGGCTAAAGCTTCCCTGGCAATTCGGGTGGCTTCCGGGACGAGGGTGTCAATAGAGACAGGCGCGGGCCACTGCTTTTTTATCCGCAGTTGTTTCCTGCACGCGACAGGAAACAGTGTGGAACTGATGATTGCGAAAGTGAGGAGTTTGGCCACGTACTTTGCTTTTTGTCTTTTAACGTTTTTTCCAGATTTTTTCATTTTTGCGCCGCTGTACAGAAGTACCATATTTTTTATTTTGGATAATTCTAAGCCAGGCCGTTATTATTATGAGCAACACAAGGCATAGAGCACAACAAAAATCCAGCCATTGTCCGTATTTACTAAAAAATGTAGTTCTTTTATCTATCGGCAATTTATCGACGAACCATCCAGACATACCCTTCCTGTCCATAGCGTTTTGCGGCAAGTTGCCGGCCAAATAGCCATTTTTTAGTTGTCCAAGCGTGTCGATTATGCAGCTTATGCCGGTATTAACGCTTCGCACGACGGCAAGTCTGTTTTCGACGGCCCTGAAGACGCAAATAGCCGCATGCTGAGGCAGCTCCGTGCCCGGGAAAACCTTGTCGCCTTTGAATCTGACAAACCATCCATCGTTACTTATGTTAATGAGGAAGTTAATCTGCTTTTGACCCTGGCGGTCGAGGACAAATCTTCGGACAATCTCCGGGAGGGTGGCCTCATAACAAATTATTACACTGAATTTATAAGCAGGGGCCTGGCTATCTGATGTGGAATTTTTACCCGGTCCGGCCATCTCAAAGACGGTGTATTCGGTGCCTGCATCAAGTGAATGGTCGTAGCCGTAGGGATTAAATTTCATTAAGAGGTTAAAAAGCGGAGGAAAACTCTTTCTAAATGGCAGCACTTCGCCGAAGAGGACCAGATGGATTTTGCTGTACTGTTTTGGGTCCTTTTTTCCATCAGGCCTGTAAAGAAACGCAGAGTTGTACCTCTCTGTCAAGACAGGCTCTCCGTGTTTAAGTCCAAGCGTGCCCCCGTAGGCGCCGATAAGCAGATATGCGTTATTTGTGGCGTGTTGGGAGAGAGCTTTGTCAAAGAGGATGGGCTGGCTTAACGGTTCGAGATATGCCAGGACACCCTCATTCAACGTCGCCTGCACCATTGTCTCCGGCCAGATGATTAGCTCGGCGCCTTCGGATAAACCTGCTTTGCTTTTTTGCATCAGCTCATCGAATAGCTCCTGAGAAGTCTGCTCAGCAACTTCGGTCTCTCCGCGCAGTGCCTCGGTCTTAATCCGCTGCGGGACGTTTGACTGCAGTGAGGCAACGAGCGGGCCCTGGGTAACGAACCTGTCCGACTCATTGATTCTCCATCGCCCGTAAAAGACCGCGGCAAGCAGTGCAGCGCAGACTACGGCGGTTTTCAAAAAATTCTTTACCTTGAAGAGGTTTTTTTGCTGAGCGGCGATGAACAATTCAGCCAGCAGGCCGTTGACCATTGCTACCAGGAACGAGACTCCGGCGGCTCCGAATATGTCGGCTATCTGGATGATGGTGATGTTGGCATACTGGCTGTGCGAAAGGTGTCGCCAGAAGAAGCCGCCGAGGAAGAGGCCCTGCAGACGTTCAGCGCCGACGAAGAGTACGGCGGCGGCGAGAAATAACGGTATCTTTTTTATTCTGCAGTAACGCAGACAAAGGGCCAGAATCGGCCAGAGCAGGGCGGTATATAAACAGAGCGCGGCCCAGCCCAACAACGTTATCGGAGCTATCCAGTATATATTTGCCAGCCAGTAGCCCAGTGAGGTCAGGTAGGCGACAAGAAATAAGTGTTTGGGTTTTGCGGTGGGTGAGGACGCAAGAATAAAAGGTACCAGCGATATCCACGCCAGTGCCGATATGCTAATCGGCGACTGAATCACCGTCAGCATCAGTGCACTGGCGATGAAGGGTAAGCAAAGCAGGAAAATATTCTTTACCTTCAACTGGATTTTGCCTTACTGGTACGAACTTTCTTTTGGTGAAGTGGTCCTAATTTGCCACTTTTCCGGAGTCTTATCAAACGTTTCATAATTTCGTTAGGGGTGAAGTGGTTCTCCTCATTCGCCATAATTGAATTAAATTTAGCAGTGAACAGGGCCAGCTTATGTTCTTCTACGCTCAGTTGTCCCGTTGGGACATTGTTCTCATGGTATAGCCATTTAAGCTCTCTGTCCATGTAATCAGTCCATTCTCTTGGACCTTCACCCTCTACCGGAAGGTTCTTACAATTTTGTATTCTTTTGCGTGATTCTCTGGTGTACTCACCGGAAAGCTCGATTCCTGTATATTTCTTTTTTAATTTCGCGGCCACAACTGCGGTAGTTCCCGATCCGCTGAAAGGGTCGAGGACCCAATCGCCTTCATCAGAGCTAACTCGAATTATACGTGCTAATAAGCTTTCCGGCATATGACAGGGGTGCCAGTTTCTACGGTGTCTAAATGTTCCACAAATCCGGGGGAAGTGGCTCCAGACATCGTCCGGCATCTTGCCTGCTGGGTTAGCGCGCCTATCGTTATAAATTAGCTGCCTGTCGGAAGGAGTGCGGACGGCGTGGTCGTTAAAGGTAAATTTGTCTTTGTCATTTACGAAGTAAAATATGTGTGTGTGTGAGCGAGCGAATTTCTTTTTTGTGCGTTGACCGAATGTATAGTGCCATATTATCCAGTTTCGCATAAACAGGCCTAATTCGTCAGCTATGATTTTTACGTTCGCGGAATACTCATCGCCTATTGCTATGTAAAATGAGCCGTGTGGCTTTAAGACTTTCTTGCAGACTGTCATCCAGTCTTTCGTCCAGGCGATGTAGTTTTTCTTTTTGACCTTATCGTGGTATTTGTCGTATTTGTAGCCGATGTTAAATGGCGGGTCGGCAAAAATCAAATCCGCAAAGGGCTCCTTCGTCTTACGCAAGAGGGCTACGCAATTACCACAAGTTATCCTGTTCAATAGTTTTTCCATGACTCTGATGCTCTCATGGCCGGGGCTGGCCTCACCGTCGCCCAAGTGCTCTTGCTAACCTTAGTTTCTCAACGAGTCCCGCCGTCTCTCCCAGCGGAATCGCCCAGACTTGTATGCACCCTTTCGAGTACTTGTCGGGATTGTATTCTTGCGGCATTGCGAAGACCATGGATGTTTCGTGGGTAGCTGCGAACAGATTTGCGCCCAGAGTCTGCGCTTTACTTCCATGAGGCATAATCACGATCCTGTAGTCAAAACGGTATTCAGCATATATCCCGCCAAGCGCCAAGAGTGTTTTTCTATAATCAAATGTAGTCAACAGGGACCACTTATCTTCTGGACAGATAAGAGGGGCTGCGTAAGATTTCTCCATTTCTATGCGATAAAGGTTCTTTTCCAAATCATGTGGTTCGCCGAAGAACCATATTCTTTCCGCAGGATTCAAGTCGGCCAAAACCCCGTCCGTGCGTTCTTTGTTGAATGTAGGAAATAAAACAAGGAGAACAGGCTGCTCACCTGTGTCGTCTGCTTGCAACATAGGTGGCTTTGCTACGTATCTGATCCCCTCAAAGGGACCGCGCACCCTCATCATGTAGGCCTTGTGCTCCGTAACTTCCCATTCTTCGGGTGTTGGGAAGTATTGCTCCGCTTCGGAATACAGAATAGTCAATTCGCATGGGTGTCTCAGTAGGGCCGATAAGGTTTTGGACAGAATTAATGAGGGACAGCTCGTACAGTCAAAGAGGATTCGGGGGCATTTCTTCTGTGTCACTGTGCCTAGCAGAGCGCCCATACGCATCGGAAAACCGTGGTCGGGATTGTCTACTGGAGAATTAAAAGGGCGGTGCGCCTTGCCAGATGTAAGCTGCCCTATTAGTATCTCATAAGTAGCCCGTCTCTTCTCGTTCGCTTCATAATATCGGTCAAACTCCAAGAGGACAGCATTCAAGACTTTGACCCCCCTTTCCACTAACGCAGCAGCCCCTTTGGTGGTTCGTTCCTCAAACCCGAGTGCTCCAATGAACAGATCGAACTCCGCGTTCTTCTGTATTGCATCAGCTACCGGAGTTAATGGAGTTAGTGAATTCACTGCGACCGTCCAATTGGTCGGTGCTTTTGCCGTGAAATCAACTCTGTCCTTTTCGGTTGGGATATGCTGAGGAGGAGATTCCTCCTTGATGCTTTTTTGCAACGCTTTGTCTTCGTCCCAGAGTTTAGCTTGGTCAGACTGCTTGAGTACTCTTCTAAAGTGATCTTTGCAGAACTCCTGTGGTTTGTCCATAAAGTACTCAAACTGTTCTTTTGACAATTGAAGGTGCTCGCTACTCGTGAGCGTAGTCCTAAGCGCGGGACAGTAGATCCGCCTCAGAGTGGCGCGATCGGCGACAACACTCCTTTGGGATGTAGCCAAGCCGACATCGACAAATATGGAAGCTTGCTGAAGACGCTGCCACACGTTTTGAGCTGCTTGTGAAGCTCTTGTAATGGCATCAACATAGACGGTCAACAAGTCATACGGCTCACGTCGAGTCCGACCTTTGCTGGTCGTGCCCTGCCGGACGGGTTTACGCTCGTAGAGGAGATTCTTCGAAAGGTTCCCAAAGCTCTCGACAATATCAAACAGATTCGGCCCGTCAGGACGGATGTGGAGAATGCGGGAAAGGTATTCTCTGGACACTCTATATATTGCCCTATCCTGCACGGAAGGCGCTATCTTTTTGCTTTTGGCGCCGGGTCTTTTCCCCGCCTCACGAAATATCTCTCCTACCATTCGAATCATTTCGCTATAGTCTCCGGTGCAGAGGTCCATCAAGCACTCGATCCCATAGTAGTGAACCTTGGAGCGCGTATTCTCATCATGTAACGCACGACTTAAGGTCCGACCACCCGGATACATGGTCTTGCCCAACCATTCCTCGATTGTGCCTTCGTATCCCTCACAATGCTTGAACCTCTCGTTCAGAATCCTCAGGAGCAGCTTTCCTTCCTTTCGTCGCTTGTTCAACTTCAAGTACGCGGAACCAAGGTTTATCACTTCGATATTTCGTCCTTCATCGAGGGCAAGCGGACGCGGAAAATGGTATATTGATCCAAACATATGAGCTGAAATTTTGAAGCATATATCTGATGAGCGTTGACATACGACGGGATGGAGTGCTTCTTGTAGTGCCATTGGAACGCGCCCTTCGGTGTAGTCATCCAAAGAGAAAATAAAATATCTTTGTGAAAGAGCGGGAATTTCCTTTTTCAAAGTACCAACTAATTGCGTTACAAAATCGGTTGAGCCACGAGCCTCAATGCACTCGCCATAAGCAATGGACTTGCGTATGTAACGCATAGAACTTCCCGCATGGCTTATTAGCTCGTCTAAGTCTACGATTGACGGAGGAAATCTCAGCTTCTCCCAAGACGGGCCGAGTTCCTCTTTTAGAAGTTCTCCAAGTTTCGTAATTACGCTCTTACTAACAGGTCCAAGGGTGACAGGGAGAATTGATAGGGTCGAAGCTACTTCAGCTAGTATGGCCATGTTGAAGTACAATATGAGAGATTGTTTATTCTTGTTGATGTCAACATCCGACAGGTCAGAAAACCTCATGAAGAAAAGGGATTCGCAGGGAAGGTAAAAACAAACGTATGGATCATCCTTAATCTCCCTTTTTTTGCCTGCCACAATTTTTGTCTTGAGACGCAATCGTCGAAAAATCATCGTTTTTCCACAGCCGCGAGGACCGATTAGCAACACATTTCCGATTTTCTCAAGTTTTGAGGTCCAAGGCATTTTGGTAAGGCAAAGATCAGCAAGCAAAGCATCGTTAGTTATATTCTCCGTGTTCAATGGTTCAAATGGGTCTTTGAGTTGCCTGGGCGCTTCTTTAGTCGCCGCCAGCGCTCCCTTAATTCTTGTCAGAACATCAGACGGTTTGGAAATACCCGTTGACTCAGCAGCTGCACCATTAAGAAGTCCAGGTATATGGGCTATTGCAGCCAGCACTCTCTCATCTTCTCTCGTGATTGTTTCTCTCTGGCAAATAACGTCATAAAAACTTCTCAAATGGTTTCCTAAGCATTCTGTATCTTTTAGTAATCCCTCTTGTGTTTCTTCTAAGGGATGAGCCTCACTAAAGTCTATGATGACATACCGGACTTCAGGATTTGTCCCTTTTTCTCCAATAACTTGGCGCATAATGTTCCGGTCATGCAAGTCACCGTGGCTAAATCCCAAACGGCCTAATTCCTCGAGAGCCACGGTAAGATTTTCAACATACCTAAGTATTTCGGTGTGGGCGCTGAAGTTAGTACCAGACTCTAAAAAGCTCTTAAGAGTTACACCTCTTACAGGTTTACTCTTGAACCAAACAAACTCATAACTCTTCCGGCCTAGATTCAATATCCAGTCACCAATCTCCTTGGGGAATACGAGGAACCGATCGTCTTCTGTATCTGCAAACCTGGAGATTTCTCGAAAGGGGGCTCTGCCACCATATGATTCGCGCATCACCAACTTCAACGCCCAAGGAATATCGTATTTGTCCCTAACATCGTAGGTTACAGCAGTGTTGCCACAACCGAGAACATCTCTGATAGTAAATCCATCGATTTCTTGTCCTATCATCTTCGCCTCGAGATGATTACGAAGAGACGCAGGCATTTTGACTTGTTCGGCCATGATTATCCCCTATTTCTTTTACCGCAAATTATCCTGTTAAGGAGCTTTGACATATAGACATTTTATAAGGCGGCGGCGGGTTTGCAAGGGGATTTAGGTGTTAGCGACCTTGTTGTTATTAATAAATAATAAGTCGGCGAGACCCGCTTTTTAGTGTCAATTACGCATCTATTCTTCCAGGAAACCTCTTTTTGGCGTGTCTGATTTGCTAAAGTGGCCCATATCCTTTGTCGATAACAACGATGGTCTTATAAGGTTACAGTCGATTTCTATCGCGGGGAACAGTTATTTTAGTGAGCAATCGCGGGGAACAGTTATTTTAGTGAGCAAAGGACTTTGCAAAGTTATATGCGAAGGAAGCAAGACAAACAGTTTCGGCTTATCGACCTGTTGGACGACTTGTTAGCCGGGCGAGATGTCTTTTTTAAGTCGGTGTGTTTTGTCAGGGACATGATGACCGAAGATGTCAAGGTGCTGACGCTGGACGATGCCATAGAGATGTGTCTTAAGTTTATGAGGGAGCACCGCGTCCGACACATACCAGTAGTCGACAGCCCGACCGGCGAAGATGAACAACAATACTTCGTTGGTATTGTTTCCCAGAGAGACGTGTTCCGACAAATATCACCATATCTGGGAAAAATCGGGGAGGAAGATTCGGACTCAGAGGCGCTGAAACAGCCTTTGGTCCGAATCGTTACCAGAAACGCGAAGTCCGTATCACCTCAGACACCAATACGTGAGATGATTGGCATCATGGTTGATAATCACGTCGATATGGTTCCTGTTCTCATTGACCAGGATATAGTGGGTATCGTTACGTCCACAGATATCTTAAAGCTGTTTATCAGGCTCGATACAATTCGCCGGCTGTGCTCAAAGATGGAAAAGACGGAGGACCGGAGGCGTTTTGTCGACCTGTTCTCCTGGAATTCCGACAAGGTAATGCCCGCGTTCTCAACAATTCTGCGAACAGTCGAAGATGTTATGACTGAGCAAGTGGATTATCTGAAGGAGCAAGACAATTTAGCCAGGGCGATGGAGGTCATGCAGAAGGGGGAATTCAGGCACGTTCCTGTTGTGGACAAGCAAAAGAAACTGTTGGGTATAATCTCCGATAGAGACGTTCTTCGCTATCTTCCGTATCACAGCAAACCATTCGAGGCGGGAACTGAGATATTTCGCGGCAGGTTGTTTGATGTTGCATCAAACGAGCCGGCCACACAGCGAAACCTGCATCAGATAATGACGCGAGACGTAACTTGCGTGTTAACGAGCTGTGACTTCTACACTGCCGTGAGGATGCTGTATGAGATGAATATAAGCTGTCTGCCGGTGACAGACAAGGACAAAAAGGTTGTTGGAATAGTTACAGTGACAGACGTGATGCGTGGATTGCTGGCCGTCTACGGGCTTTTTGAGGGAGCCATGGCTTAATTATTCAGCTCGAATTCGGATTCAGCGTCGCAGGAAACAGAAGAAGAACCGCTTTTTAGTATCAATTATGCATCTATTCTTCGAGGATACATCTTTTTGGCGTAAAGTGGCATATATCCTTTGTCGATAAAAACAGTGGTTTTGTAAGGTTACAATCGATTTCTATTGCGGGGCATAGTTATCTTAGTGAGCAAAGGGCTTTGCAAAGTTATATGCAAAGGAAAGAGGATAAACAGTTTCGGCTTGTCGACCTGTTAGACGACTTGTTCGCCGGGAGGGATGTCTTTTTTAAGTCGGTGTGTCTTGTCAAGGACATGATGACCGAAGATGTCAAGGCGCTGACGCTGGACGATACCATAGAGATGTGTATTAAGTTTATGAAGGAGAACCGAGTCCGACACATACCGGTAATCGACAGCCCTACAGGAGAAGATGAGCAACAATACTTCGTTGGAATTGTTTCTCAGAGAGACGTGTTCCGACAAATATCACCTTATCTGGGAAAAGTAGGGGAGGAAGATTCAGACTCAGAGGCGCTCAAACAGCCTTTGGTCCGACTCGTTACCAGAAATCCGAAGTCCGTATCACCTGAGACGACGATACAGGAGATGGTTACCACCATGGTTGATAATCGCATCAATATGATGCCTGTTCTGGTTGACCGAGATATGGTTGGCATCGTTACGTCCACAGATATCTTAAAGCTGTTTATCAGGCTCGATATAATCCGCCGGCTATGCTCAAAGACGCCAAAGACGGAGGAAAGGAGACGCTTTGTTGACCTGCTGTCGGGGGATTCGGACAAGGTGATGCCTGCGTTCTCAACAATTCTGCGAACAGTCGAAGATGTTATGACCGAGCAAGTGGTTTATCTGGAGGAACAGGAAAGTTTAGCCAAGGCGATGGAGGTCATGCAGAAGGGGAAATTCAGGCACGTTCCGATTGTTGATGAGCAAAAGAAACTGGTTGGGGTAATCTCCGATAGAGATGTTCTACGTTACCTTCCATATTTGAGGCCCGGCGCCGAATCATTTCACAACAGGCTGTTTGATGTTGCGCCGAACAATGTGGCCACACAGCAATCGCTGCATCAGATAATGACGCGAGACGTAACTTGCGTTCTGCCGAGCTGTGATTTCTATACCGTGGTGCGAATGCTTTATGAGATGAATATAAGCTGTCTGCCGGTGACTGACGAGGACAAAAAGCTTGTTGGAATAGTAACAGTAACAGACGTGATGCGTGGATTGCTGGCCGCCTACAGTTTTTTTGAGAAAGCCATGGCTTAATTTACGACAATTGTCTATACATTTGGCACGAACGGGGCCCAAATTCAAATCGAATCCGAATTCAACTTCGCAGCGATGAACCCACACTAAATTATCACCGCCGGAGAAATGAGCTTGCAGGCGTCATGCCTGTTAAGCGAGGGGCAAGTATGACTGGGAACTAAACTCATTCGGGTCCCCTCTAAGGGGGCTTGATGACTTTCTGTTCTTTGAGGACCCTGCCGGTGAGGTAATCGGTAAAGGTTACGTTCACTGTAAGCGGCTCTTCAAAAGTTTGGACCTTGCCGGATACGTCAAAGGTCAATCTGTAATTGGTCATCATCAGTGCGTTAAACCATAGCTTTCTCAGCTCGACCGGCCCCACATGCCACCGCCCCAGTAGCTGCGGCTGTTCTTTGTTCAAGTCGAGAAGCTGCACGTCGACGGAGCCGGCCGCTTTTACTATGTCACCATCCTGGTCAATCGGCTGGATATATATAATGAGCGTTTCCTTTTTGCCCTCTTTGTCTTTATCCTTGTCGTGAAGATTGGAGTGTTTTGTAATCTTGAGTCTTTGCACATCGTAGAGTTTTTCGAGCTCGATTTCACCGGTAAGGTTGTGCAGGGTGTTTATCTGTTGCTGCAGGTCTTTGTTTTTTGATTTTGACTGCTCGATTTGCCGTGTTAGCCGGCTTTTGTCCTGTTTGAGGGTCTCAATTTGTTCAGACAATGTTTTTTTTTGGCTGTCTGGAGTTTCACAGCCTGCGACAAAGACCGCGAGGGCACAAGAGCACAAAAGCACCGCGGGGAATTTGAAGTGCCGAGATGCAAAATTAGTAGTTCGACAATCGGTATTCGATATTCTATATTTTATATTCATTACTTTTGCTCCTGTTGCCTGACGATTTCGGGCGCCTTTTGCAAAATTCTGTCGGCGAGTCCGTACTTGATTGCTTCCTCAGCGTTGAGCCATAGGTTGCGGTCGCAATCCTTTTCAACTTTCTGCGGTTTTTGTCCTGTATGTTTGGCCAATATATCGTAAAGGCGGGTGCGGAGGCGGAGTATTTCCTTTGCTTCGATGTCTATGTCGGTAGCTGGGCCTTCGAGTATACCGGTGATTAGTGGCTGGTGTAAAAGAAGTCTGTTGTTTGCCAGTAGAAATCGTTTTTCCGGTTTTCCTCCGGCCAATAGTACGGCCGCCATACTTGCTGCCTGTCCGACACAGTATGTCGCCACGTCGCAGCGTAAAAACTGCATAGTATCGTAGACCGCAAGGCCCGCCGTGATGGTGCCGCCGGGTGAATTGATGTAGAAATGAATGTCGGTCTTGCTGTCTTCGTTGCTCAGGAACAGCATCTGTGCGATAATCAAATTAGCTGCTGGGTCATCAACGGCCCCACCGAGAAAGACTATTCTATCCTTGAGCAGCCTTGAATAAATATCGTATGCCCGTTCGGTTCGGCCACTTTTCTCAATTACTATCGGTACGAGGTTCTGATTGGTTGTCATATTTCATATCCCATATTTCGTTTTTGATTTTTACTTTTTATTTTTCGTTTTCTTTTTTTCTTCTTTTTCTTCGTGGAGCACCTCATCGATAAGTCCGTACTTATGTGCCTCCTCAGCGGTCATATATCTGTCTCTTTCGGTCTCATTTGCGATTTTTTCAATCGGCTGTCCGGTGTGTTTTGCAAGAATTTCGTTTATCATCTTTTTTGCTTTTATGATTTCTTCGGCCTGTATTTTGATATCAGCGGCCTGTCCGGTAACTCCACCCCAGACCTGATGCAGCATAACTTTAGCGTGTGGCAGTGCGTGACGTTTGCCTTTTGTCCCGGCTGCCAGTATTACCGCCGCACCGGACTGGGCTTTTCCGATGCAATAGGTGGCAACGGGCGAGCCAACAAAGCGCATAGTATCGTAAATAGCCATCGTGTCGTCAACGCTGCCGCCGGGCGAATTGATGTACAGGCTGATTTCACTGCCTCGCTTGAGATTGTCGAGATAGAGCATCTTCATAATGACTTCGGCGGCCCTTCCATAGGATATCTCGCCTATGAGAAAGACGATTCTGTTCTCAAGGAGCATATCATCGAGACTCATCTGGCGGTATCGCTGATACTGTCCGTATTGATTGTATATGTCGGAGTTTTTGATGATGTTTTTTGCAGGAAGTTCGCTGTGCATTTATGGTTTCCTTTTATGTATAATTGTTTATCTCACATTGCGTATCTCGCCCGGCAAGATACGCTTTTTACCGAGCATTTTTGTTGGCCGGTCTCCTTATCCATTACAAGTTTTCGCTTTTTACGTGGGCCCATTAGAATTCGGTGACAGTGTCCTAATTGGGCGTGTCGGTTTTTTTCGCTTTTTTGGTGTTTTTTTCTCAGGTGCTTCGGATTTTTTAGCAGTTTTTTTGGTCGTTTTTTTCGCAGTTTTATTAGCGGCTTTTTTGGCTTTCTTTTCAGGTTCTTTCTCGGTTATCTTTGCGGATTCGAGCAATTTAGCGGTGCATTTTTCCTCCCGCACCTGCAGTCTGAACTGAGATAAGGAGCCGTCGCGCAGCATCTGCTCTCTCATCCTTTCCGGGCGTTGTCCTTGCTGAATTGCTAACTGTGCTATGTGCCCGTTTATTTCCTCTTCGCTGACGTCAATATCGAGCTTGTCGGCCACCTTGTCCATTATGAAGAATGTTTTGAGCTGCTCTTTGGCTTGTTGTTCACTGCTTGCCCGAAGCAGCTCCATCTGCTCATCGAGCTGCTCACGGGAAAGTCCCCGCATCAATAGATTGGAGTACTGTCTTTGCAGCAGCGAGGTCGATTGCTCGGCCACAACATCCAATGGCAGGTCGAAATCCGTATTGTCGAGCAGATACTTGTAAATCTGCTCTGTCATCTCCGTTCGCACCTGTCCCTCTAATCGAGTCTGCAATGTATCGCGGATTTTCTCCCTTAGCTCGCTATCCTCTTCGACGCCGCACTTTTTGAGGAAATTTTCGTCCAGGGCGGCAGGCTTGAGCCATTTAATATCTTTGATTGTAATTCGGACATCTACCTTTTTTCCGCGATAGTCTTCTCTGAAAAACGTTTTCGGGACCTCGACGGTTGTTTGCCTGGTATCTTCGGCTTTAGCGCCTATGAGAAGCTCGTCGAGCTTCTCGACGGGGACCGCTCCGACAAAACCATTGGCCCTTACATATATCTCGATATTGTTGAGCTTCTTCTCCTCCTCGACATCGGCTACTTTCAGGACCGCATCAGCTATTATCTGGTCGTCGGCTTCGGCGGCCCCTGTCTCGCGTGGGGTCCAGACACCCGACCATTTTCGTAACTGCTCAGTTTCTCTGCCGATTTGCTCGTCTGTAACTTCGAGCCTGCTCCTGGTTATTGGAATGTCTTCGAGCTGTGGCAAATCAAACTCCGGGCGTACCTCGACCTCGAAATCGAACTTGATGGGCCCTTCGGCGGGCAGCTCAATTTTCTCAAAATCAAGAACCGGCTCACGAAGCGCATCCAGCTTGCTGTCCTTGATGGCCGCTTCACTGGCATTGGCCAACAATTTCAACTTGATTGTTTCCGCAGTCTCTTTGCCGAATCTCTTTTCAAGCAGGCGGCGGGGCGCCCGGCCCTTTCTGAAACCCGGCACGAGCGCTTCTTTGTGCAATCTTTCGTACTGCTCATCGGTGGCGCTCTTTATCGCTTTCTCCGGTATCTCTACAATCACCTTTTTCTTGCAGGGGCCTGTCTCTTCGATTGTTACGGTGTTTTTCAATGCTGTAGTTGGTTCTTCTTCGTTTTTTGTCTCTGTGGCTTGCTCATCTTCGGCCATTTTTTGGTGCTCCTGAACGATTTAACTTTTGCGGCTCTGAGATATTAAACAAAAAAGGCGTCAGGAAAACAACATCCCTTAGCCAGATTTCAATAATTTTCAATCCCCGTCAGCCGGGATTTGTCATACCGGCGACCAACGCCAAACTACTGTGCTTAGCCGGTAACTCGCCGATACTATGTTATCTATAATCCTTTATAGTAGTTTCGTAAAGCGGGCGATGAGATTTGAACTCACGACATTCACGTTGGCAACGTGACGCTCTACCACTGAGCTACGCCCGCGAAATCGCTGCTCGCAGCCCGAATTTCGATTCAATTTGTAATTATATGGAGTCTTATCGGCTATGCAAGGCGATTTTTTGCAAAATTTTGTATTTATATCGCTGGAATTACCGCCAAACGATGAGCGGGGCTAAAAAATGCACTCACGATAAGAAATATAAGCAGGTATCAGAATCTCCACACGAAAATCGTAACGCCGAAGATGCCCCAATAAGCAAGTACGCCTAAAAAGAGGACAAGTCTGCCGCCTCGGTCAAGTCTTCGCACGGCAGCAGAGCTGCGTAAGACCAACAGCGTGGCCAGCAGGGCGATCAGGAGCACCGCTGCCGCCGCAAAGCTTATAACCGGGTAAAGCGCGTTCGGCACCGACTTGTCCAGCACCAGCGTCTTATCGTAGAATATTTTTGTAGCCGTCGCGACGCCTGTCGGGTCTGAAAAGATGTGAGGCCAGTAGGGGATGCGCGAGGTCATTTTGAATATTGCCTTGATTAGATGGGCGCCCGCCATTGTCGGGAGCAGCAGCAGGGCAAATGCCTTGGCGATAGCCCCTGAGGAGGCTTCGGATCGTATTTTTGCCAGAGTGCCTACGGTTAGGAAGAGAACAGCAGGAAATATAATAAATATAACGATAGCGTAAACAAAGTCTTTTGCCATAGGTCCTGTTATCCCGAGAATATCGCAGAGATAAAGGGGAACCCACGTTAGAATTGCCTTGGAGACAGGCCATTCCGACAGGATTTCAGAGACCACGAATCCGCTTACCAGCAGAACGAATCCCACCTGCGCGGCTCGCAGTTCAATGGCACCGAAGAAATCGGCGAACGGCCATCTCGTTGACCATCGCAGGTTGTCGTTGGGGCAGACCTTGAGACATTGCGTGCACAGCAGGCAGTCCCGATTGTCCTTGATAGTAGCCGGGTAGAGATTGCTCGTACACGAACGGCCAACTATTCGGTAGTGATTCTTCTTTGCTATGCAGTCTTTGGTCTTGCAGGCCTTGCAGACCGATGTGTCGTCTGCCCGCCACTCCAATGGCGAGACGAGAGCGTACAAACCGAGCAAGTGACCCACCGGGCAGACGTAGCTGCAGAACGCCCGCTTCTCGTATATCAGACCAACCACGAGGGCCGCTCCCACAAGCATCAGTAAGTAGAGCGCCATTCGGTGAGGAATCCTGTGCAGCTTTAGAATGTGCACTCCTACAATCACGATGAGCGTGTAAAAAATGGTGACTACCCAGCCGCTCTTGAACACTTGCGGCACTTTCCGCCGCAGCCCGAACCGCGCTGCTAAAGAGGTTACCAACTCCATCGGGCAGACCATGCACCACACGCGACCCAGTAAAACTGCGGCAATGATAATCAACGGCCACCAGTACGACCAGACTATCAGGTTCGCCAGGTTTGTGTTCCGCAGAACCTTGGCAAAGCCTGCATCATCTGTGGTTACTCCGATGCCGCCGGCAATAAGCAGCCCCAAAACCAAGAGCATAATCAACTGCGGTACGATTGGAAACCAGCGTGAGCCGAGCAAACTACGGACCAAACGAACATTTAGCAAGTTCATGCTCTTTCGCTCTCCTTATTTAGAGTTCTTTGGCGGCAGCAGCTTAGCTCGACTTTTGCCATTTTTCGGGATGCGAAGCCATTGATTCACAGGATCTTACATAAATAGCCTTGGACTTTTTCAAAACCCTTGTGTTTTGAAGGGTGTTAAAAAAGTCGGAAAACCGCAAAGTCTTACAATTATGGCCTTTACAGCCTTCATAAAAGGGCAAAAGTCGAGCTTAGTAGCCTGACTTATCAATTGTCTTCACTCGGTATTCCCCGAAGAGCCGTCTCAAAGCTGTCTCAAATGCGGCATTTCGGTAATCGTAGCTGATTCAGACGAAAGGTTCACGCACTCTTTTCGATTTTTTCGCTTCAGAAGCCTGTAAAAGAAAGAAGATAACATCGCAAAATCAGCCTGATAACCACTGGCGTCGGCCACAACGCGGCATATTGAGTTGTTCGGTGAATAAAACTGACTTTCACAAAAATTTAGCTTAAGGCTGCCTTTTATAAATATGGTATAATATCGGATGCTAACGACCGATAGCTCACCGCGTTTAAGATAATAGGAGACTTTTGAAGAGGTAATAAGAACGATGGCTGAAGAAGAGCGGGAAAGACAAAGAAAGCGGATTGTTGCTGCGTTTTTTGGGCTGGTGGTGATTGTCTTGTTGGCCGGAATTTTGATTTTGAGGAGCGGTACGGAGCCGGCGGTTACATTAGCTTCGCAGGATAAACAAGCGGATTCGAATCAGGCACCTCCCGATGTAAACGAGCAGCGCGCCCGAGAAGATGGGGAGGTGGGTCGGCCTGACCATAATCACCCGGCTTTTGCCGAGCGGGTCGATGAGCGAAAAAGGATGGTCGCTACGCAAATTCGGGCACGGCACATCAAGGACCCGAACGTGTTAAGGGCGATGCTTACCGTGCCGCGGCACGCGTTTATTCCGCCCGGCCAGCAGCGATATGCTTACGCCGACTATCCGCTGCCCATCGGGCAGGGCCAGACTATCAGTCAGCCGTACATCGTGGCCTTTATGACTGATGCCTTAAAACTTCGGGCCAACTCGAAGGTATTAGAGATTGGGACGGGGTCGGGTTATCAGGCCGCGGTCTGCGCGGAAATTGCCCGAGAAGTCTACACGATTGAGATTGTGGAAAAACTGGCGAAATCGGCTAAAGAGCAGCTTAAGAAATTGGGTTATCCGAACGTGTTCGTCAAGGCCGGTGACGGCTTCTTCGGCTGGCCTGATAAAGGGCCATTCGACGCGATAATCGGGACTGCGGCCGCCAAGCGTATCCCTGAGCCGCTGCTTGAGCAGTTGAAGCCGGGCGGGCGAATGATTATACCTACGGGCAGTCCGTACGGTTTTCAGTATCTGGAGTTGGTTACGAAGGACAAGGATGGCAAAATCAAAAAGAGCAGGGTGATGCCGGTGCGGTTTGTCCCAATGACGGGGGAAGTGCAGAAGGAGGATTAGTAATGGGTATTTTTTCGATTTCAATTGGAAGGCGGCAATCTTCATTCGTGTGCTGCCGGGGCGTTTTTCTGTTGAGCTTTGTGTTAATAAGCGCGGTGGGGCTTTCGGTGGTGTGGTATCTTGGCAGGGCGGCATATCCGGCGAGCGGCACAGAAAAGTGGTATCTGCCCAAACGGGTATATGAAGTGGCAGGCGCGCTAAGGGTCACTCCGGGTACTGCGATGATCCCGCGCGGTGCAGACGGCAGAATGGGGGTGACAGAATATCAAAACTTTGTGAATACACAGGCAGAGGTGATTACGAGCAGGCGGGTGGTGGAAAGGGTGGCGGACGACCTGGCAGATAAGGGCCTGACATTCTTTGAGGATTATGGGTCAGGGCTTTGGGCTAAATTGAGACGAAAGGAGAATGGGGGAGGCGTTATGGACGGGCCTGCAGAGGTATTGAAGCAGGCGATACGCGACGGTGTAATCAAGGCGTTTGCGGTTGAGAAAACAGAGCTGATAAAAGTGACTATGAGAAGTACGAATCCGGAGGAAGCGCGGCAGATAGTGGACAGCTTTATCTCGAATTATATGGATGTGGAGGTTGCGGCCGCTGCCATGAGTGACGACCAAAGGCTTAGGGTGCTGGAAAATGAACGTAAGGTACTTGCGCAAAAAATACGAAGTCGTCGCGAAGCAATCAGTCAATTGTCACAGGAATATGGTACTACAACGCCGGGCGAGCGGCAGGAGGTGATATTGCGGCGTATTACGGTGCTGCAGGGAGAACTGACTGAAATAGAGGCGAGCCGGATTAGACTCGAAGGCAAGGTGTTATTACTTGAGAAGGGCAGGGATGAGTCGCTGGTCCGGGGAGCGCAAGAGCTTGAGAACGAGCGTGAGCATTACATAAACTCGGACGCTTCTATACAGGCACTGGCCAGGCGTATTGCCGATATTGAGGTAGATTTAGCTGTCGCAGAGACGGAGGAGTCGGCTGAAAATCCGGCTGTCAAACAGAAGGCGAAGGTTTTGGATGCTCTGAAATCGCGCCTTCAGAAACGGAAAGAAGAGGTGGGAAAAGCGTTTGACGAGATGGCAACAAAGAGAGAGGCAGAAGCCCTTGCGCAAAACCTGACGAAGGCGAAGGTCGAACTGGAACAAATCAGGGCGCATGAAAAGCGTCTTCGGGATGTGTTGGCCAGGGAAGATAAAAAGGCGGTTGAATTTGGACGTAGGGAGCTGGATATTCAGGAATTGCAGGATCGATTAGCGTTGGATAAAGAGAGATACGATGCAATATCTCGGCGTATAAATGAAATGAAGATGGAACGAAAGCGTCCTGCGAGGATTTCCGTGGCTTATAACGCTGATATTAGTTCTGTGAAATCTTTCGTTGGAATACGTTTCAAGGCTGCGATGGCGGTCTTGCTGGGTGCGCTGGTCTGTAGTGTGCTATTGGCTATTATAACGGGGCATTCGGGTCGTAAATCGAGCACGCCGGCGAAATAAAGAGGCGGGGAGATTGCTTGAGGAAAGTGCTGACCATCCCCAAGCCCTTCGGGCTTGAGGTTGCCACCAATCGAGGAACCTTTTTTAATAGACCCCTCGGCTGCGTTCGGGGTGACGACTCGACTTCGCTCGGGCTGATGACTTTACCGTTGTCAGCAGGTGAGGTGGAGTGCGGCGGCGACGTTTACGCCGGCCTCCGACAGCTCGTTAAATTTTTGCACGGCCTTGTAGCTGTCAAACACCTCCAACTGGATATC
Source organism: Planctomycetota bacterium (assembly GCA_013349615.1). Lineage (GTDB taxonomy): Bacteria > Planctomycetota > Phycisphaerae > Sedimentisphaerales > Anaerobacaceae > CS2-K091. The sequence continues at coordinate 63,045 of DUZJ01000001.1, forward strand.
GTGCTCTTTTAGGACCTGGCGGGTTTGGTCGGGTATTTCCATCAGGCCGGATGCGCCGCAGCCGACTATTAGGACCGATGGCTTGGCCGCAAGCACACTACTCAAATCTTCGGCACACAGCGAATGGCCCTGCTTTCGCCACCAATCAGACTGGACAGTATCGCCGAGGATTATAACGTCGCTGGTGTAGCTTACACTATCGATAACAATTTTACCGAATTTGTATGAGTCAATGTGCATAGGTTGTACCGATTTTACACGGTTTTTCATCTGACAGTTTTAACTTACAATGTCAGGGCCGGGAGGCTTTTGCTGCCTGCTGTATACAAAGGAGTACCAGAAAGGTAAATACCAGAAGGCAGCTCCCGAAAGAATAGTCAGAAAGAAGAGCAAGCCACCTTCATGCCGTAAACCAAACAAGAGGAGCATGTAATAGAAGCCGGTTTGAGCTAAGATTGCAAAGATAACGAGAACAAGGAATATCAATCGCCTTTTCATTTTATTTATACCTCCAGTTGGATAGCCCGCACCTGCTTTGGGAAAACGAGCACAAAATTAAGTTCCGCTCAACGCAAGAATTATAATATATCAGCGGCAGTAAATCCAGGAGAAAATATAATTATCACTTCTTTTTGAGTAAAAACAGGCTTCAGAAAAAAGAATGAATTCGCTGCAGCGATATTTCAAGTATATTACCATATATCAGGTGTTGTGGTTTTAGTAAAGGATAGCCGGTATGGATTCGAAGAAAACAGGCGTTCTGGCGATACTTGGGGCCAGCCTGATGTGGGCCATCGAGCCTGTCTGCGCCAAATTGGCTTACGCGAATTCCGATTTTCTTCAAACGTCGGCCATCCGGGCGATAGTCGTTGCGCTGACGGCGCTGCTCTACGTTCTTTTTACAGGTAAAGGAAATCTGAAAGTAACTAAAGAGCAGCTCCCGAAATTAGTCTATATCGCAATTGCAGGTACGATATTTGCAGATTTGCTGTATTTCTTTGCGCTGACGAAAATCGCCGTAATTAACGCGGTCTTGATAGGCCACATGCAGCCAATCTTTATTATTCTAATAGGGTTCTTCATTCTGAAGGAGGACAAGTTAACAAAATTCGATTACGCGGGCATACTTATTATGATAACCGCGGGCGTGCTTGTCACCACAAAGACGCCGGCCAACCTTTCCAATATGAAATTCGGTACGATGGGAGATATCTACGTGCTGCTGGCGACGGTGGCCTGGTCAACAACGGCCATCGTGATGAGGAAATATCTTACTCAGCTCAATGCAGGGGTAATCACATTTTATAGATATACAATCGCTTCGGCAATTTTTATCGCTTACTTATTGCTTACGTCATCGCTGGTCCTGGCCAATATCTACCAAGTCCTGGTGGGGATTGTAGTTGGGGCCGGGACCATAATGTATTATGAGGGATTGAAACGCATTAAGGCCGCCCAGGTTTCCGCACTGGAACTTTCGACACCTTTTTTCGCGGTTGTTTTCGCTTTTTTGATTTTGCGGGAGCTGGTTACGGTTATGCAGATTTCGGGCATCCTGTTATTAGTTGTGGGAGTTTTTTTTCTGTCGAGGAAAGAAGAGGCATATTTCTAATGTATTTGTGTTGACGCAGGGTAAAACTGTTAGCCTTGTGCTATTGTAAAGCTAACGGAGCAGGAGGGATTCGAACCCCCGGTACCTTTCGGTACAACGGTTTTCAAGACCGTCGCCTTCAGCCGCTCGGCCACTGCTCCAACTACTTTAATTAAAAGGTTTTACAGGAAATCGAAAAATATCTTCTTTGAATCTTTTACAACCTTTACTACAACCAAAATGGCATGTAAAAGTTGACTATGTTGTTTCGTCTTTCGGTTGTAGTTGAGGATATTAGTCATGGCAAAATCCAATTCTAAAAGAAAAACTCGTTCTGACAAATTCCCACTTACTTTACATCCAACGGGGCGGTATTGCAAGAAAATCAAAGGTAAACTCTACTATTTCGGCAGTGAAAAGGAAACAGCGTTGGAACGTTACTTAGAGCAAGCTGCCTACCTGCACTCTGGTAAACCGCCCAGGTCAAAATATACAGATAGAAGCAGTGTCAGGGCTATCCATGCTCCGAAAGGGACTGGTTTCTGCACGCTTCGGAGAGCACATTGCTTATGCCGTTTCGAATATCAACGCCAGATGGAGCGCAGTTGCCAGATGTCCAGCGCTTCGAGTTGTGTCGTACCTCCCTCACTGAAGAGCTTGATGGACTTGTCGTCTTCGGGCAGGATGCCGCCGATGGGCATATATATGCGTCCGCCGTTGGCGAATATCTCAATACTGTTGCGATCCACTAACAGTTCCAGCTCGATCTTGCCGTTGACCGGCTTGAGTGCCACCCTTTTGTTCCGGCAGCTCAATTGGGCCTTGCCGACATCGTACGCAACGCGGGTGCCTCGAATCACAAAGCCGAATTCTTTTGCATCACCGACAACGAACCGGCCCTTGATATGGAACAGCTCTCCCGAAAGTCGCGGCAACTTCTTTTCGCCTCGTTTAACGGTCATCTTACCAAACGTATGCTTCGATCCGTGTATATTCTCGATTTCGCGGACAGGCTCGGCAAACATTCGTATGCCTTCGTCAGTTGTTTGCAGCGTCAGCTCTACGGGAAATAGTATGCACTGATTAAACGGCATGCCGGGCGTGGCGATCCGGCCCCAGGCCATCTGAATCCGCCGCCCCTCATCTTTCGGCATATTGTTAAACGTCTGTGACGCATAGAAGCAGTTGCCGTGCTGAAAACGAATCGCCTTACCCTCCGGCTTGAACTCTTTACCGTCAAAATCGCCAATCAAATAATCACCGGAGCCTCCGTAAAGAATCCATTTCATATTGTCCTTGTCGCCGTCGACCGGCAGCTCAAACAACTCAGGGCACTCATGGAAACACTTAAGCTCGCTATGCTTGGTCCAGGACTTCAAATCGGTCGAGCTGAAGAAGCCCATCATACCGCCATCCAGATACAGCACCATAACCCAGCGTCCGGTCGGCTCGTGCCAAATCACCTTTGGGTCCCTATTACTCCCGTTGATATGACCGAGCACTGGATTGTCTTTATAGACAGTCCAGGTTCGACCGCGGTCGTTGCTGTAGGCCATAGACTGCGTGAAGGGCTGATTGCGCGACCAGGAGTTTGTACCGCCGGCGGAGGTATAAACACAGACGATGACCTTTTCGTCACCGGCCTGCCAGCCCGCGGTATTTTTCTCATCCACGACCGCCGAGCCGGAGAATATCGTCCCCAGATGGTCGGGATGAATCGCATCACCCAGCACCTTCCAGTGCACCATGTCCTTGCTGACTGTGTGGCCCCATGTCATGTTGCCCCAGTTCCAGCCGTATGGATTGTGCTGCCAGAACATATGGAACTCGCCGTCGTAGTACACCATCCCGTTGGTGTCGTTGTTCCAGCCCCGACGCGATGAGAAATGAAACTGCTGCCGGTTCTTCTCGCGGTAGAAGGTCTTGGCCTCTTTGATAGCATTGTCCTGATATATCATCTCAAACGCCCGGGACTTGCGCCCAAGTGAGTTGACCCGCAGCGTTGCTTGCTTCCCACGAAACTCAGCAATATCCAGAAATACCCAATAGCCGGGCTCATCATCAGCTAATTCAATCTCGAACTGACGTACGATTTTTCCATCGATCAATACATCCATCCGTCGTCTGGCTGCGCCATGCTTGACCGGCAGATTCAGATACCGCTTTGTAAACCGCATCGTACGGTCCTTCTCCACAGCAACTTTCTCATTGCTGCCGAAGATGTGGTCGATGTTGATGTGTCCCCATCCGCCCTTCTGCTTATCGACTATCTGAATACGGACCGTTTTGCCCATCAGTTCCGAAACGTCCCAGCTCCACCAGTTCAACGCTTCGCTGCCGCCGGGCCGGTCATTAGGCCCCGTCGCAGTCCGGGCGACTTTGCCCTCCAGCATAAGATTGATGCACGCTCTGCCCGGATGCATGCCTCCGCCGATCAGGAAGTTGATGTACTTACGCTGAATCTTGAACGGCGGTGATGTGAGCGTGCCCGTCGTTTCGTCCCCTTTGTAATAGCTATTGACCAGGCCCTTGCCTTCATACCCGCTGACATTCATCTGGCCGTCCAGCGTCCCGCGAGCAGGCCCCGGCCCGAACGCCTCACCCTCTGCTTTCCAGTTGCCATAGGTCTTACCCTCGAAATCGGCAATCAGGATGTCCTTCTGCCCATCCGCCCCGATTACTCCCGCAGTAAGAAAGATTGTCATAATGATACTCAGTGTCTTATCCATTGTTTTCTCCTTCCAAATCGACTTTCGTATGTATTTCCACCAGTGCCAACCTCATCAATGCGCCGGAGCATCGTTCTCAATATACTACTAAAGCACACCGTTTTCAATCATTTTGACGGAGCCAGACGGCATTTTGCAATTCGCAGACCCAAACGGACAGTCTACTACTCTTATTCGGTGGATTTGGAGATTTTTTATAGAAAAAGCGGCATCTTACAAGCAAAATAGGCCTAATCCGGGCTAAAAATGCGGTCCGAAGAAAAATTTTGGGATTTTTGGAATTTTTAGTTGACATTGCATAGTATGTGTGGCATAATAAGCATAACATGATATAAGGCTGAATCAGCGTAATATGTGGTTGGAAAAAAGCGAATCTGTGAAATCAGTGGTTAAGAAAGGAGCATTTTATGAAATTTGAAAGTCAGCTATTAAAGGGTGTCGCCCCTGTGGTCGTTCTTGAGATTCTCTCTCGCGGGCAAATGTACGGCTACGAATTGAGCCAGGCCATCGAGCAGCGAAGCGGCGATATCCTGACCCTTGGCAAAGGCACTTTGTACCCACTGCTTTACAATCTTGAGGCCAAGAAACTAATCGAGGGCAAGTGGGAAGAAGCAGAGTCAGGACGAAAAAGGCGGTATTACTCAATCACCAGCAGGGGCAAAGGCCAGTTAGCAGAACAAAAGGCGCAGCTAATGGAGCTGCACAACGGGCTAAATCTTATCTTCAGCGGTGTGTTTGTGCCGGCCTAAAGATAGAAAAAAGAATTAGCCACGAAGACACAAAGGCACAAAGAAATTAACAAGTAGAATTAAAACTTTAGTGCCTTGGCGCCTTTGTGGTAAAAAAAAGAAGTGGAGACCCAGCATTATGGCAAAGGGACATAAACAAACCAACTTACAAGGTCTTCCCGCCTGTGCAGCAGAGTTTATTAAGCTTGTCATTAAAAAGATGCGGTACCGCAAAAAGGTCCGGCGGGATGTACAGGCAGAATTAGCAGCGCACTTTGAAGACGACCTAAAAGATTGTAAAACCGATGAGCAAAGAGAGCAGAAAGCCCGGGAGCTTGTCGGTAGTTTCGGCGATGTGAAACTGCTTGCTATTTTATTGCGCCGGGCCAAAAAGCGCTGCCGGCCGCTGTGGCGTAAAGTCCTCGTGCGTGGTTTTCAAGTAGTTGGAGTAGTTATTTTATATATTCTGATATGTTCTGCACCGCTGTTCGTAGGCAGGCCGAATGTTTCCGTCAATTACGTTGACTGGCTTAATGACAAGGCTAAAGCGGGCAGAGATGAGTCGGAGAATGCATATCCATACTATGAAAGAGCTGTTGCGGCATGTGTGAAAATGCCGGACGTGTTAATAAAGAGTAAGGTTAAATGGCCGACTGATTTTAATGACATTGAAATGCAGCAACTGTTGCTATGGATTAATGACAATAACAAAGCCCTTGAACTGATGATAGAGGGCGCTAAAAGACCGCACTATTGGGCAGTTCACAGCTCTGCGGAGGCCGATTTTTTCAAAGGAGCCGTAATAGATGATGCTCTTATGGAGAATCTTTCCGGCTACAGGGTTGTTGCCCGCGCTTTGAATTGGCGCAGCCGATATAAAGCGTACGAAGAAAATGTAGAATCGGCCCTTGAAGATTGTGTTTCGTTGGTAAAATTCGGCAGGCACCAGCAAGGTAAAGGCCTGTTGATTGAACAGTTAGTGGGTATCGCAGTTGAGGCTCTTGCTCATGGCTCGATTTCGCTGATTATAGAAAAGACAGAAGTCCCGGCCGACACGCTGAAAAATATTCAGGAGAAACTTCAGGATGAATTTGCCGATCCCCAAAACGTTTTCAATTTGGATGGGGAAAAAGTGTTTACGTATGATTACATCCAGCGGTCGTTTACGGACGACGGCAAAGGAGGCGGACGGATGCTGGCCAGAGGAGCGGCCCTTGCAGTCGGCGATTGGAAGTCCGGTCTGTGGAGATTTGTCACTTTGAGTTATCCGGACCGCAGAGAGGTGACGGCAAAGGTTGATCAGTATTATCAACTTGCTGAGCAGGTATTTGATGAAACGCCCTGGCGGACCCATCAAGAAGATGAATCGGAGAAATATATGGAAATCGCCGGCGATTCTTTCCTGCTGAAAATCACAGCGCCGGCACATGGCAGGGCTGGTGAAATAGGATGGCGGATGAAAACAATGCGATTAGGCCTGTTGACGATGCTGGCACTGGCGCGCTATGAAAAGGAAAAGGGCGAGTATCCGGAGAATTTGCGCACCCTTGTTGAAGCCGGATATTTGAAAGAGATGCCGAACGATCCTTATAGTGACGGTTCGCTGGTTTATAAGAAAACAGATGAGAGTTTTATCCTTTATAGTTTTGGGGAAAATTTAAGCGATGATGAGGGCCAGGTTGCTCGCCGCGATGATGGCAGGATTCAGCAGTGGGCAAGTGAAGGCGACTGGGTATTCTGGCCTGAGCCCGAATCGCAGATAACACAATAACGATAGAGGACATAAACATGGAAAAGCAAAACCGGAAAGAAGGAAAATTAAGTCAACTGCCTCTTGCTGTTGCTGAGTTTATAAAACTTGTTATTAAAAAGATGCGCTATCGCAAAAAGGTCCGGCGGGATGTGCAGGCGGAACTGACAGCGCACTTTGAAGACGACCTAAAAGATTGCACAACCGATGAGCAAAGATCGCAAAAAGCCCAGCAGTTGATCGGCGGCTTCGGCGATGTAAAATTGCTTGCTGTTCTCCTGCGCCGCGCCAAAAAACGCTGCCGGCCGCTCTGGCGAACTGTAGTGGCAAGGGCATTTCAAACTGTCGGTGTGTTGTTTTTATGTCTTGTCCTTTATGTTGTCTGGTTCCTGACCGGCAAGCCCGTCGTTACCACAGATTACATTGCCAAGCTCAACAACCTTGTTCGTCCGGTCGCTGACGAATCACTCAACGCAGCGCCTTTATATAATAAATCCATCGAAGTATTTGAAAACCTCCCCTCTGACGTCTCAAAATTATGGAGGGAAAAATATTATGAAGTGACTGCAGAAGATAAGCAGCTTATAGAAAAATGGCTGACCGAAAATGACGAAGTGCTAAAGCAGGTTATTGCAGGCACGCAGAAACCATATTACTGGCAGCATTACGAAGGCGAAGAAATGTTTTCTGTGCTTCTTCCTCACCTTTCCGGATATCGCAATACAGCTCGTGCTATTTGCTGGCGGTCGCGGCTGCTTGCCGAAAAGGGACGATACGAACAGGCTTTTGGCGATATAAAAGCATGTTATCGTTTCGGCCGGCATGTAAAAGCAAGCAAGGTGGTCCTTGTTGAACAGCTTGTAGGCATTGCCATCGAAGCGCTGGCCGTTCAGAATCTCCGCGGCATTCTAAGCGAGCACCAGGTAGATTCCGCAACACTTACAACGTTGCAGAGAGACCTTGAACAGATAATAGCAGGCGGCGATTTTGTTATGAGTTTTGCTGGCGAAAAGATGTTTATATACGATGAGATACAGCGATGTTTTACTGAAGACCGCTTTGGCGGCGGCCATCTGTATCTTACACGAATAGGTCAGATCAGTTCTATTGGTGATAATTCAGTACCTTCGCCTCAGAATATTATTATCGAGTCGATATTTACTCCCCAGGTTTGGCCCAGAGTTGTACAGGTTTTATTCTTCCATCCAAACAAGCAGCAAACGCGGGAGGCTGCCGACCGCTTTTATGCCTACTGTGAGACAATTGCCCAAAAAACGCCTGCCCAAATCAAGACCCAGGGCATAGACACGGAAAAAGAAACTCAGAAAATCATCAAGGACAACGTCTTTTTGTCTATTCTTGCACCCGCTCTTGAAAGGGCATCTGAAATTGGACATCGGCACAGGACCAGTGTCGAAGCTACTGTCGCTATCCTCGCCCTGCTCCGTCACAAGGCCGATAAGGGCTCTTTCCCGGACGATTTGCAGCAGCTCATAACCGCCGGCTATCTCAGGCAGTTGCCTCTCGATGTCTATAGTGACAAGCCGTTGGTTTACAGAAGGACAGACGATAACTTCATTCTTTATAGCTTCGGACCAAATTTCGAAGATGATGGTGGCGAGGCTGCCAGAGACAAGCACGGCAGAATTAGAAAGTGGGCTGACGAAGGTGATGTGGTCTTCTGGCAAGTGCCAAAATCACAGCCCAATCAAAAACAGCATTTCACACCAACGCCCGCCGGATTTTGAACTTCTATTTGACATTTTCTATATTTCATAGAATAATGTCCTAACACCAATTGCATTAAATTACTGCGCTTCGCGCATTTGGCGCAGATGTGTGGCAGCCTCAAGCGCAGCTTGGGGATGGTTTGCTGCTCGTTATGCAGAGCGCAACATTTAATTACAATTGGTATAACTGAAAACGTAGATTACATGATGCGCCGTACGGTGTTATGCAACAGCGAATTAACCGCAATTTTTTACAGGAGGTAGTTATGAATAACAGACGATGTCCTTTACACTGTGATGCTTGTCACAAACTGAACAGGCGGGATTTTTTGCGCGGCTCGACGGTATTGCTTGCCGGCTCGTCACTGTTGAGCGGCTGCGCGTCGCTGTCGAGCCGGAAGGTGGCAACCGAGCCGATACGTCCGTGCGGGCCGGCGTTGAAGTATGTGCCGACCATCAAAGCCGCGTTCGTGCGCCGAAAAGAAGATTACGGTATGTGGTGGCCGGGAGCGGTCTACGATGGCGAGGCCGCACGGCGAATGTACACTGAAAAATTAAAAGAGACAGCCGAAGCGCTCAACGTAAAATTAGACCTGAGGCCGGAGCCTATCTACAGCCCCGCGGAAGCCGATGCCTGGTGCGCTGAGGCTAAAGCCGCCAATGTCGATGGCCTCATTGTGATGGTGCACGACCGTCAGCAGCACGCCTGGCCCACGGCACGCAAAGCTGTCGACACCGGCATCCCGACAGTCATCTTTTCTCCGGTCGGAACATCGTTCACCACCAATACCGTACATCTGGCGGACAAACCCGGCTGTGTAATCTATTCGACGGACGATTTCAGCCAGGCGGCATACGGTATGAAGATGCTCAAGGCCGGGGCAAAGATTCGCAGCGCCCGCTGCGTTGTGCTCAGGGGTAATAAACGATATGACTCGACGATGGCCGATTTAGGGATTACGCTTCGGCACGTACCAGTGAATGCCTACGTGGCCGAATACAACAAAATCTCACTCACCGATGATTTGTTGGCTATGGCCAAAGATTACATGCGACGGGCACGCCGGCGCAGAGGTGCGACTCGGCAGGACGTCATCAACGGCGCCCGGGCCTACTCTGTGGCACGTAATATCATTGAGCGTGAAGAAGCCGACGCGGTCACAATGGATTGCCTGGGTATGGGTAAGAACAATCCGGAAGTCAGTCTGCCGTGTTTGGCCTGGTCGCGATTGAATGACGAAGCCGTCCCCGCTATCTGCGAGGCCGATTACGGCGCCGTTGCATCGCAAATCATCGTGCAGCAGTTGTTCGACCGGCCCGGATTCCAGCAGGACCCTGTGGCCGATACCGCGCACGACGCCATCATCGGTGCGCACTGTATGTGCGCGACTCGTCTAAACGGTTTCGACAGGCCGCCGGAGCCGTTTGACTTAGTGCATCACCACGCACTCAGGGACGCGACGGCACGAACTATTTGGCGCAAGGGCCAGCGGGTTACGAGCGTTGATGTCCTGCCCGGAAGCGAGAAACAGAAGCGTAAGACAAAGCTGCTTATCTCAGTCGGCACGGTGCTGGGCAACGTGAGTGTGCCGCCGTCCGGCGGCTGCGTAGTGTCAGTCATAGTAAAATTTGATGGCGATTATCCGGTGCTGAGCTTCCCCGGCTTCCACCAGTTGTTCTTCTACGGCGATTACAAAAGGCACCTCATAGAATTCTGTCAGTTGTTCAATTTGGAAGCCGAGGTGGTCTGACGAACGTTGGACCGGCTTTGCTGGAGATTTGTCATTGGAATATTCGTAAATGGTGCCTAACCGGCATTTCTGTTATCAACATCCTGCTCCTCAGATACGCCCTTATAGTAATGACTGTCTTAGCTATAAAATTCGTGAATCGAGCAAAAAATTAAATCTTGCTCTTCTCGCATCAGCGAATATAATGCGGAAAATGAGCGAAAGAGATGTAAATTGCGAGCAAAGACCTTCTAACCGGGCCGAAATAAAAGATACTAATTTATATGAGACCTGTCCTGAGCAGAGCCGAAGGATTGAAGCATCCGTTTACAGAACCATATGCGAGATACGAACGGACCTCAATGAAAGGGAGTAATAAGTGAGCTGTCCCCTGATTTCTTCCAGGATTTCATCCCAATTACTCTCATACGAAATCGTGATTATTTGAACTCTATTGCCAGAAATTACGAGATATGTTATAACCTCGGTAATTAACCAAAAGGATACAAAAATGGAAAAACTACCTTATTCTTTTGCTGACTATAAAACGCAAGGTCATAAATGGATTACGCTTGCGACTGGCGAGTATTATCCAGACATTTTGGAAGATGCTTGCAAACTTTACCAGCCTGTTCTCGAAATGTTTGGGCAACTTGTAAAAACATCTGAGTCTTCGCCTCGTTTATTCTTGCGTATTTCTGAAGTCAGACAGTCTTGGATGCGTGTACAACTCACCAGAGTTTTTCGGAAATATGTCAGTCCATCAACACCCGTTGAAATGTTGAGAAGAAAAACAAAAGCCCAAGAAATCTGTGACCAGTTTGGGAAGAGATTCCGCCCAATTCAAGAAGTACAGGTTGCTTTTGAAAGTCGCCCTATGCCTGATGAAGCGTTGTGTGCCGTTTTTTGGGAGTACAAAGATCGGGGTAAAAAAGGTTACGATTTGACCGATAACTTTTTTGAGCTATTCCAATCGCATTTTCCTGAACTGATTCTTAAGGGGCCCAAACGAGCCGGTCAAGATATTCGGATGGGTAATTTGTTTGATGATTATCCTAATCCACAACGACCTGTGGATTTTGTAATCTTCGATTCAGATAAACAAAATGTGTTGGCGATAGGTTTAGCGCGGTATGATTCAGATAGAGGAGGCGCGCAGGAAGATGATCGTACAGGGGGTTATCAAAGTTGTGCCGATGAGATTTTGGGTTATGCAACTGAGCATAATCTAACGATGAAAGTTATTTTCGTCAACGACGGGCCGGGGCTTTTGCTTGGTTCTATGTGGGATGATTATGTGAAACTTGAAAATAGATGGCCTGGGAAAATTAGGGTTATCACACTCCGAATGATATCTGAACGTATTTCTGAGAATTGGTTGTGCTCTGAATAGGATAAAAAATGGCTACGGGTATTTCAAAAACAAAATGGAATGGATATATACATGAAGAAGCCACTGTACCTTACGATTCTCTAGACGTTTCACTGGCGTACACGGGGAAAAGTTCAGAAAGAGAAATAATATCAACAAAGCCGGCAAGCCTAAAATTACTTTGGCAATATCCTGTAGAACACTCGAATATGCTTTATTATGGTGATAATTTGCCGATACTGGCTTCGTTACTTTATGACTCCTCTATAAAAGGCAAGGTTCGACTTATTTATATTGATCCTCCTTTTGCAACTAAAAGCATTTTTCAATCGCGTTCCCAAGATGATGCTTATCAAGATTTGTTGGCTGGTGCTCACTACATTGAATTTTTGCGAAAACGTTTGGTTTTACTGAGAGAGTTGTTAGCAGATGATGGGTCAATTTATGTCCATCTGGATATGAATATGTCGTTTCATATCAAAGTTATCATGGACGAGATTTTTGGACAGAAAAATTTCCGCAACTGGATAACCCGTAAAAAATGTAATCCGAAAAACTATACCAGAAAGACTTACGGTAATATTTCTGATTATATTCTTTTCTATACGAAATCGGATGATTATGTTTGGAATCGTCCATACAAAGAATGGACTCCCGAATTGTCGGCAAAAGAATATCAATATGTTGATGAGAAAACGGGACGAAGATACAAAAAAGTTCCTTTACACGCGCCAGGTGTTAGAAATGGCGCGACAGGTCAACCTTGGCGCGGTATGAATCCACCACCAGGAAAGCATTGGCAATATAAGCCTGAAAAATTAGATGGAATGGATGCGCGGGGGGAGATTTACTGGTCTCCAACTGGCAATCCTCGTCGGAAAGTTTATTTGGATGAAAGTCCAGGTATTACGATTCAAGATATTTGGATGAATTTTCGTGATGCACATAATCAGAACATAAAAATAACAGGGTATCCTACAGAGAAGAATCCAGATATTCTATCTCTTATTATTCGAGCATCATCAAATCCTGATGACATTGTCTTGGATTGTTTTTGTGGATCAGGAACTACACTTGATATGGCATCTCAGCTTAAACGCAAATGGATAGGAATTGATAATAGCTCAACTGCTTTAGATACAATTTTGAACAGATTTGCCAAAGGATTAGAGCCTATGGGCGATTTTGTGAATAGAAAGCCCAAAGCCAGTCAACTTCCGTTGTTTAATCCATCCCAGCTTAGTATCATAAACAAATTCTCTCTGTATGTAACGGATCTATACATGGGTGAACTTGATGGATTGGTTGAACAGTGGAAAATTTGGCAGTAATGTTCTACAGTCGTAAATTTTGTGGGAATTAATGATATCCGCCTGCACACTCAAATGGTACTTTTTTGCCCTTTTTGACAAGAAATACAGAATTATTATGGTTTTTATACATTAAATCCGTGTTTGCCCCGTTAGAAACATGCCTTCTGTTTTCTAATGGGGCGAAATCTGCGTCTAAAAAATTCGTGTAATTCGTGGCTAATTTTTTTAAAAAAGTTGTATCTTTATTGAACAAGTGGGAGAAGTTTGGTATAATACAAACAGCCATAGAAATGGCTGATTTAGCGGAGAACCGCACGTATCGTCCCGCACCAATTAGGCGTGAGCCTAAGCGAAATTGGTGCGGGGCACGTCAAAAACCATCGTTCGTGAATAGTCTTGGAGCGAAACGGAAAACCATTAGGGGAATTACCAATCATGAGCATCGAGAATCCAACTTTAGCTCACTTTAGGCACTTTAGCTCACTTTTCACTAACTTTTCCTCTACAACTGTAGTGAGCGCACTACAAATCGCTCATTTTATGCAAAACAAACCCAATTTACTAAATGCCCAAATGAACGTAAGCCGAGTTTCAACAAAGGATTATGAAAATAAGACACTTGGTGAACGCGGGAAAAACAAACCCAATTCAAACCCAATACAAACCCAATCAAACCCAATTAAAGCCAATAAAATGCCAAAACAAACCCAATTCAAACCCAAACAAACCCAATTTCAAACCAGGTGCACTCTTTGTGAGTTCTTTTTGTTTTTCATTTTTCTTGGCCCCGGCTATAATCTGGCTGTTAAGAACCGTTGTTTTGCAACTATTATTTCAGATAGGAGTGTGCGATGAATGCATTAAATTCCAACGTATCGTCCGGCCGGAAAACGCGCCGGGATTTCCTGAAATTCTCCGGAAGCCTTGCCGCTGCCTCGGCACTGGCGGGTGTGAATGTTTCCCGATGTTACGCCGCAGGCGGCTCGACTATCAAGCTGGCCCTGGTGGGCTGCGGAGGCCGGGGCACCGGCGCGGTCGCCGATGCCTTTTCGGCCAAAGGCGGGCCGGTGAAACTGTACGCTATGGCCGACCTGTTCAAAAACCGCATGCAGAACAGCTTCAATCACCTGAAGAAGGCTTTTAAGGACAAGGTCGACGTGCCGCCGGAACGGCAATTCGTCGGCTTCGACGGCTACAAGAAAGCGATAGACTGCCTTGGGCCGGGTGACGTTGTGCTGCTGACGACTCACGCGGCTTTTCGTCCGCTCCAGTTCGAGTACGCCGTAAAGAAGGGCGTGAACGTCTTCGCTGAGAAGTCGTTCGCCGCTGACGCGCCGGCGGTGCGCCGCTGGCTGAAAGCCGCGGAACTGGCCGAACAGAAGAATCTGAAGGTCGGCGTCGGCTTTATGTGGCGGCATTCGGCGGCGCGGCAGGAAGTGGTTCGGCGGATTCACGGCGGGGCCATCGGGGATGTACACACGATGCGAATCTACCGGGTGCACGGGCCTGTCCATTGTCCGCGCCGACCGGAGGGCTACAATGAGCTGGTATTCCAGCTCCAGCATCCAAACAGCTTCACGTGGGTGTCGTCCGGGTTCTTCATCGACTGGCACTGCCACAATATCGACGTGGCCTGCTGGGTGAAGGGCGCCTGGCCTGTCTCCGCCCAGGGCTTTGGCGGCCGCTGCTACGAGCAGGCGGGCAGCCAGTTCGACCACTATACGGTGGAATATACGTTTGCGGACGGGACGAAACTGTTGGCCTTCTCGCGGCACATGAACGGCTGCTGGAATACCTACTCCGACTACGCCCACGGCTCAAAGGGCTCGGCTGTGATTATGACGAGCCTGGGCCGCCCCGAACCAAAGATATACAAGAGCCACAATATGGTCGCGAAGGAGCTGGTTTGGGAGTATGGCAAGCCCGACTGCAATCCCTACCATGCCGAATGGCAGGTGCTTCTGGACGCTATCCGGCAGGGTAAACGGCACAACGAGGCCCGTAGGGCTGGCGAGGCGGACGTAGCGGCGTTGATGGGACGGATGGCTACCCACACCGGCCAGTACATCACCTGGGACCAGGTATTGAAGTCTGACTTCCAATTCATCGAGGACATTGACAATATGACCTTTGATACGCCGGCCCCGATCCACGAGGGTCCGGATGGTATCTATCCGGCCCCGCAGCCGGGAGTCACGAAGGAGGTTTGACGAAAATGATGGCAACGGCACAAGGGCAATCCTGGCGATGCTCACCTGGATCGAATCGAATAAAGGTCGGCATCACGCAGTATAAATCGAAGACGGACTGCTTTGCCCGCCAGCCTGCTCAGGTCGCCGTCGCCTTTCCATTTGACGCGATATTCGATTTCATCTCCGTAGATTTCCGCGGAATCAGCCATTGCGAAGCCTTTAAGCGGATGACCTTGCGCATCCTGAATTTCGGCGCGGACGCTTCCCGCCGCCGAGGTCGAGAAATTAATAACCAGCTCACTGCCCGCAAAGACAAGTGGTTTGGTAACAAACTCGCCGCCGCTAAGTCGTGCACGGACAGAGACAAATCCATCGATTCGATATGTGTAGCGTCGCGTCTTTGTTCCCGGACCGTTATAGTAACGTTCGTTGCTGTAGAGCGACAGCTCCCTGCCGCCGCCCGGCAGGCTCGATTCGGTCTCCACCATCCCCAGCCATATATAATTGCTTCGATTATTCCACTTGTCCCTGTTTCGGCCGGGCCGGACAATGGCTTCCGGCCATCGGTGAAATGTCTTCCCGTCCCGGCTGGTCATCAGCAGGCCTTCCGTTAGTGAGCTTCGTTGGGGAATATAGCGGGTCGGCAGGCCGATGAAAATGTGCGGAGCCCGGTAGTAGGGCTGTATCTGGTTTGTGTAAAGATGTTCTTTCGGAGTGCCGGGATATTGAAGCCAGAGAGGCTTTGTCCAGTGGATGAAGTCTCTTGACGTCGATGTCTTGATATCCCGAACACCGGCATGGAAGTCGCGAAAATAGCAGCGATATTCATTTCGGACCGCATCCCAGAATGTTAGGTTCTGCGAATCAAATGCACCTTCTGTTATGATGGGCCCACTCTGCATCAACCGCCAATGAATACCATCGGCGCTTTGGAATGCGAATAACTGTTGGCTGCCCTCGTCTTCACCCCTTGCCACAGCCTTGTATCTTTTGTCGGCGGCGCAGTTGGGATTTGTGTCCTTGAACGGCGTAAAGTTGTGCGAGCCGATTCCTTTTAAGATGATGTTGTTCTCTTTGCAGCCGTTGAACTCCACGAGGCCCAAGACGGGTTTTTTCCAATGTATCCCATCGCTGCTTTGGGCGTAACAAACCATTGCCTTGTGCAGTTGTCGTTGTGTTTTATTGTCGTGGCTCCAGCCGCGGTAGTACATTCGGTAGAGGTCCCCATCTTTGAATACCGTGTGGTAACCACAGGTATTCCCCTCCCAAGGCTTGTCGTGGACGATGACAACCTCGCGACAGACGGGTCTATGTAAGGTCAGATTGACATCCTTGCTCTGTTCGATAAGGAAATCATCTATGAACAATTCCAGTCGACAGCCGATATCCAACGCCCTCGGGCTATTTGCATCTGCCGTATGTGGAGAGATGTACTTTGCAAGAATGCGTCCGAGTATCTGTTCACCGCGTTCATTGGCGTGGATAGGGTCCCGCTTAAACCAGTCAAGGTCCCTTCCGCACCGGCGGATATATTTCGCCCATGCAGCCTCCATATCGAGAAAGGCGGCCCCGACCTCATCGGCAAGCTTCTCCAGACCTTTGCGGTAATTACTGAAATGATTGGGAACGCTTATCTTCTTCCATTGGCTCTCGTCGGAAGGGTCAACTTGTCCGAACGCTCCCGTCATCAATAGAATGTCCGCCTTGCAACTACTTCGAATCTGACGAACCACCTCACGAATTGAGTCGATATCTCCACGCTGGCTGATGCCTCCAATAATCACCAGTTCAGGCTTATGGTCAAGCACAAATTTTTGTACGCGACCGGGCTCTTTATACCACCAGCAGCCGGTTGAGCCGCGCACGGAGGTAATGTTTTCTATTTTGCAATTCGGGTAGTCGCGCTCAAGGCAAAGAATCCAACAGGAACGACTTGTGTCGTTTACTATGCTGTCACCGAGCATTACGACACGCAGCGTACCACCCTCGGTCAAACGTTGTTTTGTTCTCGGCAAACGATGCAAGCGGTCGGCAGGGGGCGTGTACCTGACCGGTGGCATTTCTGAATAGGTACGCTCAATCTGTTCCAGCGTCCGCTGGTTTGTGCGAATGATAATGCCATCGTCCGCGATTACTTGAGCTGCTACGCAAAGGACGGCAAGAAACATTACTTTCATCTTTAGGTTCATTCTTATCTCTCCTCATAGCTATCGTCGCTTAAGTGGAATCTGTGCGTCAGAGCCGCCACGGCGAGCGCATGGCGCGGGAAAGAAGCCGGTTGGCCGGTTCGTCGCCGAGGAATTCTTCTTTGGCCGGGTCCCACTTCAATGACCGCTGCAACCTGTGCGCTATGATCGTCAGATGTCCCAATGATGCCGACCGATGTCCAATTTCCTCGTCGCAGTTCGGCCGTCGCCGCGTTCGAATGCACTCGAACCAGTTTGCGTGATGGTTTTTGCCCCCGATGTTCACCTGGAGAGTCCTTGACTTCATTTCCTCGAAAACTTTCCTGGGACCGCCTTCAACCGGTCCTCCGGAGGACATCGACGTGAGCCAGCCCCGTTCTCCGACGAATACACCTCCGAAATTACCCGCTAATCGGGCCGTATCAGGAACGGCCTTATAGACGTCCTTCACCATCGGCCAGTGGTCAACGAGGTGAAGGAGTGTGCCGTTTGCGTACTTGCAGGTGAGCGTCGGGTACTGGCCGCTGTCAGGATGGATGAGTTCGATCGGCCCGCTTTCCTCGGCGCCCAGCGCATACTGAATCACGTCTGCACTGTGAGAGTGGTGCCAGGTTACGGAGGCGGCGCCGAAGTCTTCGCAGAAGGCCCAGGGCACGACTCCGGGCGAAGGATTTTTGTGGTAGGCGGGGTTGTAGGGATGCCAAAGGGCCGGTCCCACCCAGAGGTCCCAGTCAAGTCCGTCGGGCACCGGTTCGGCAGGGAGGGTTATATCCAGGGGTGCGTAGGATTTGCCTGAATTCTCGACGTCCATCAGATGACGATAAGGTTTGAAGCGGGGTGCTCCGAAGAAGCCACCCAGCCTGGTCCACAGAGTGAAGACTTGTTTGACCTTTCCGAGTCCACCTGCGCGGACAAACTCGCAGACCTGGCGGATAGTGGAAATAGAACGGTACTGAGTTCCGGTCTGGAAGACGCTGCCATACCTGCGAACCGTCTCGGCCAGCCGGCGTCCCTGGCGAACTGTTATCGAGATTGGCTTCTCGCAATAGACGTCCTTGCCCGCCTTTGCCGCGTCAATTGACTGCAATGTGTGCCAATGGTCCGGCGTGGCGATTACCACGGCATCAATGTCAGATCGTGCCAGGAGTTCTCGATAGTCATTATATGCCTTGCAGCCGTGATATGTACCGCCGGAGCGGGCGGCGTAGGTTTGCTCCACGCGGTGTTTGCCGTCCTCGCATCGCAGACGGTCCACATCGCAGACGGCCAACACCTGAAGGTCCCTGTCGCCAGCCAACCGGCGCAAGTGACCTCTCCCCATCACGCCATGGCCAATCAAGCCGACCGTGATTCGATTGCTCGGTGCCACATTTCCATCCGCACCCAGCGCCGAGGAGGGAATGAACCACGGCGCGGCGACGATACCTGAAAGCGCAGCGGTGCGGCCCAAAAACTGACGCCGGGTTATTCCGACAGTGTCGGTTGCTTTGCAATTTTTCATCTGTTTCATATTTTATCTCTCTTTGCCAGCTGCATGCTCACCTTGTTGAAGAACTCAATACATCCGGCTATATCCGGCATGGATCCGAACCAGTTGTATGAGTATTCGAGGCCGAACATTGTGGGCCTGATACCGAGGCGGTGGATTTGCTCGATAAACTGTTTGGTTTTTCCGACGCCGGTGCCCCAGGGGACATCGTGACCTTGAGGGCTTAGCTCGTGCAGGTCGTGCATCTGCACGGTGATTAGGCGTTCCTTTAGCGTGTTCAGAGCCTTGAGGGGGTCAATGCCTGAGCGCATCCAATATCCGAGGTCGGCGCAGGCCCCGATTCGCTTGCTTCGGGCCTGACAGACCTTCAAAACGCCTGCAGGATGCCAATACTGGGGTGAGACTTTCCGGTCGTGGTTGTGAATGGCCACGTTGATGTCATACTCGTCGCAGAACTTCTCGATAGTATCCATCGCGTCCGGAGACGGCTCGGACATAAAGGTTTCGATGCCGATTTTTCGCCCAAACTCGAAGACCTTTCGGCAGCCGGCCTCATCGCCGGGAATCTGGTGGATGTAATACGTCAGGAGACGAACGCTGGCTGAGTCCAATTTCAACCGGACCTGTTTGAGCTCGTCGTCGGTCAGCTTATCATCGAAGTTTTTGGGAATTTCCTTGCTGACCTTCTGGAAGCTCAGGCCTCCCATATACGGCAGGCCAAGCCGGGCCGTTTTGTCGATTGCCTGGAATAGCGTGTATTTATGAAAAGTATATGCCTCGATGCCGAGGCGCCAGCCGAGCTTTTCCCGGGCGCGGATGGCCGGCGTCAATTTGCCGCTGGGGATTGTCGGGGCCGGGAGGTCGCCGAGGGCGAACTGGGCGGCCGCAAGATAGAACCGTAACATCTTCGGGTCCCAGAAGACGTAGGGATTGTGCCCAATGGTGCAGTAGAAGACACGTCCCCGTCCGTACTGCCGCACCCACGCCAGTGCGTAGTCGTTGTCGGCGCGGAAGCAGTTGCCGCGCGGTTGTCCCTGGAAGTCGGTTCTCTCGGTGTCGATGCTAAACAGCACACGGACCCTGTTCCTCGAATAAGGCCCGTGAAATCGAAAGAACTCGTCGCGATACTCGAAGCCGGTTCCGCCGAAAGGCTGATTGAGAGGATTGGTGGGGTCATCGAGTTTGATGAAGACTCGCTCGTCGCTGTCTCGGTGGTTGGCTCCGCGTGCTCCGAGCATTATTCCAAACTCCGGCCAGTCCTCGTGAGCGCCTGGCCAGCGTGTGAAGGCCACGGAGGTCCCGTGCACGCCAAGGAGTCCGCCGCCGCCATATACAAATTCGAGCAGGCTTTGCCTCAAAGCAGGGTCTTCGAAGAGATTGCCTACGGTGTTGTTTAGAAAAACGGCGTCAAATCGCCTTAGATTTGCAGGGCTGAAGACGGACGGGTCTCTGCTGATGACCGTCTCAAAAGCGCCGGTCTTTTCGCCCATCAGTGTAAAAGCCAGGTTGGCGGCAGGGATTGAGCTGTGCCCTCCGTATCCGACATTTAGGTCGAAAATCAGGAGCTTGCGGCGTTTGCGAGGGGCAGCGAAGGCTTTCGTGGGAATTGCCGTCTCAATTCGCTGCCGCCAGCCAGTCCTGAGGAGGGTTTGGGCTTCGGCGGCGGTAATCCCAAGCCACGGAGCTGCGAGTATTCCAGCCGTCTTGGCCAGAAAATCGCGGCGTGTTCTGTCTATATTTTGTGTTTTCATGGCGATATATTAACAAGAATTGGCTGAAATTGCAAGGAATAGTGATGTGCTGTCTTGAGAGCGGATTGCCCGTATGAATATTTGGACAGTATGAGTTCCGGCCAAACAGTTACAATTTCCACAAGCCCAGTCGGCAATTTCTGGACCGGAAAACAAGCCGGAAACAAGCTCTTTCCTCGAAGGGGGCAAAACTGCGTTTTTGACTACGCCCGGCAGGATTCGAACCTGCGACCTTCGGTTTAGGAAACCGACGCTCTATCCTACTGAGCTACGAGCGCATAATAACACAAAGTCTGCTCTGAAATAGGTAAGGGCGGTTCGCGAACCGCCCCTACATACTTTACACTCCAGGTTCTAATATTGCAAGAAAATCAGATTTTTGCTATACTGTCTTTTCGACGACAGGGTCAAAATAATGGAAAAAAAGTCGGAACTAACCGAACATAAGGTCGATTTTGCGCATCCTAACAGTGTGCAGGGAGACGCCAAAAAGGGGCAGAAGTCTTTGAAGGAACGACGAGAAACGCTTGCCGCTCGACTAAGGGCCGGTGACCGTGCGGCGGCAGCCGAGCTTGTTGATATGTACAACGAGCAGATATATTTGTATATGAGGAGACTTGGGCATAATCGCCAGGTCAGCGAAGACCTGACCCAGGAAAGTTTTCTCCAGGCGTGGCAACATGTAAGCCAGTTGAGAGACGGGAAGGCGTTAAATGGCTGGCTGTATCGTATCGCAAGTAATGTTTCAAAGCTGTACTGGCGGAGGCACAAAGGCAAAGAGACGAGCAGTATCGAGGGTGTTGGCATCGATGCGCCAGAGGACAGCGAGGCTATGTGGGAGACAATTGGTCATTCCGAGCAGCTTGGCCGATTAAAAAATGCTGTGGCACGGCTGCCTGAAAAATTGAGACAGGCGGTTGTTTTGCATTATATGGAACACTTAACTATCGCCGAAGCTGCCGAGGCGGCGGGTGTAAGGGAAGGCACTTTCAAAAGCAGGCTGAACAGGGCATTAACAGCTTTAAGAAAAGAGGTTATCTGAATGGTCCCAATTTTGTGGTCAATCGTAAAATGATGTCGCAAGCCCCGTTAGATACCGCAAGCAAAAAAATATCTAACGGGGCAAGAGACGGGAGAGCAGTAATGAGAGAAGAAAAGCTAAAAGAATTATTGAATGAGTTGACGGATGCACCGGCCGAGCCGGTCCGCCCGGGTCTGGCTGAAGATATAAAGCGGCAAATACCGAGGCTTGTGCCGCATAAAGGTGGGACGGAGGCTGTGCATATTGTCATAAATGTAAGGATAAGCAGATTGGCCGCAGCGGCGGTGATAATAATGACGATACTTTTGTGTGCGAGCTTGTTTGGTGGTCGAGATTGGACAAGCGACGGCATAGTTAACGGGATAAGAGAGTCTCTGGCGTGGTTGGGGGCCGGCAGGGCCGACGTGTTAGCGGTCAAGTTAAGATATGAGGATTTGGTTCGACAGGGCAAGCACGTTGTGTATTATGGTGATAGCGTTGAGCCGGGAGATGGTAGTGTGGTGCTTCTGCAACTGAAACTTCCCGACGGCAGGTACAGTGTAGTCTTCGGTGATGGGGGCACAAAGATAGTCAGTGCTGAAGAGTTGACGGAACTGCTAAGCCGGATGGTGCTGAGGAAAGGGAAATAAACGGTATTGCGGGCAGGCAAAAAAAAACATTTTTTTGCTTGCGTTTTGGATGAATGTGTGGTAAAATACTCCGTTTGTAGAAATATCTTAAAAGTATAGGGTAAGGGACTTGTTATGGATAAACGAAAGGGTTTTACGTTAATAGAACTTCTGGTGGTAATAGCTATTATTGCGTTATTGATGGCGTTATTGATGCCGGCATTAGAGCGAGCCAGGGAGCAGGGCAGGCGCATTGTTTGTCTTGGGAATCTGAAGCAGTTGATGCTTGCGTGGGATTTTTATAATGATGATAACGAGGGCAAAATAGTTAACGGTGATACAGAGGAGTACGCTGTCGATCCGACTAATCCCTGCTGGGTACGTAAGGATTGGGTCCAGAGCGGGCAGCCGGATTTGCCCCTTCAAAACAAGATAGATGCTATCAAAAATGGGGCACTGTATCCATACGTCAAGAACCTGGAGGTTTATAGCTGTCCGACCCTTCTGGCCGGAAACGTGCGAACGTATGCTATGGCTGATTCTATGAATTGTAAAGGCTGGGACGCCGACCGAGTGAAGCTTCAACATGAAACCGAGATTCGCAGGCCGCATTACAGGATTACTTTTCTTGATGATGGCGGAACTGCAGGGGCCGCGTTGGGGGGGTGGACTTTGTATAGTATTTATTCTGCAGGGAACGACAAATGGATATGGTGGGACCCGCCTCCACTCCGACACGGTGACGGGACGAATTTTGCTTTTGTAGATGGACATGTCGAATACTGGAAGTGGGAAGACCCGCGTACCATAGAGTGGGGCTTGCAGATGCGGGCTTTCTCTCCTCCTCAACCGGACAATCCGGATCTTCGCAAAAGCGAGATTGGTGTATGGGGCTTATAGTAGGCTATACAGTACAGTCACAGTCATAAGTCTGTCTGTTTTGCGGTATGGACGAAAAAGGCGTTTTTTTGCTTGAATTGGGGGCAGGCTGCGTGGTATAATAACACTGGTTTTTAAGAAGGTATTTCAAAGGCACAAGGAAGGAGTATTATTATGGCCGGGCGGAAGGCTTTTACGTTAATTGAACTTTTGGTTGTAATAGCCATTATAGCGTTGTTGATGGCGTTATTGATGCCGGCATTAGAGCGGGTCAGGGAGCAGGGCAAGCGGACGGTTTGTCTTAACAATCTGAGGCAGTTGATGCTTGCCTAGAATTTGTATGCGGATGATAATGACGGCAGAATTGTTCGCGGCGATGTCCGCGAGCACGATGGCGACCATCCTAATGAGATTCCCTGGGTAGAGAAAGACTGGGACAACAATAACCCGCTCACCGACGCGCAGATGATACAAGCTGTCAAAGACGGAGCTTTGTTTCCATACACCAAGAACGTAAGACTTTACAAGTGCCCGAACGCTTTATTTGGAGAGTGGCGGACGTACTCTGCAGTTGATGCCATGAATGCTGACAATGTAGATGCACCGCCCGAAAAGATGCTCAAACACCGGACGGAGATTCTCAAACCGGCCTATAGGTGTGTTTTTGTTGATGACAGCGGGGCCACTCCGATGGGCGCATGGAGTATTCATTATCAGAGGCCGTCCTGGTGGGACGAGCCTCCCAACCGACACGGTGATGGCGGGACGTGGGGTTTTGTAGATGGGCACAGTGAGTACTGGAAATGGCAAGACCTGCTTACGCATACGTACACTTCGTTCGACGAGGGACCATGGAAGCATGTAGATTTTCCGAATAGCCTGGATATACCGAGGGCGCAGAGGGCTGCCTGGGGGGAATTAGGGTATTAGGCTATAGGACATCGCTGCTGCCTTAGCATCATTATTTGTGGTTATTGGTTCTAAAAAGGCCCAGCCGGAAGGCTGGGTTTTTTATTGTCCTGCGGTTGAGAGCAAGCCGGTCCTGCTAATAGATAATTGCGGTTGCTTCTTCAATCTTTTTGATGATTTCAGTGGTATCGTCGGAGTTGGTTATATAGCCGTCAAAGCCCTTCTGGAGCAGGGCGGCTGACTCAGAACTGCTTAAGCGGTTCGCAAGGGCAACAATTTTGATGGTCTGCAAATCCTCATTGGAACGGATGCTTTTGCATAGTCCTGTTGCATTTATTCCTTCAGCCAGGAGGTTGACCAATAGGACATGCGGTGCAAACTTCTGAGCGATTACGCCGGTCTCAAAATTGCTATTTGCGGTTTGTACTTCGTAATCGGCCTTTGTTTGCAAGGTATCAGCGAGGGCCGAGGCTGCCTGGTCGTCGCTGTGAACTATCAGTACCCGAATTTTACCGGCAGGAAGAGTTGGTGGAGGCATATTATGCGTTTTCATAAAGCGAAGCAGCTCGCTGACCGGTATTCGCCGGTCCTTGCTGCCTGGTATGCGATAACCCTTGAGCTGTCCGGTATCAAACCACTTTGAGACCGTCCTCGGAGCGACGTTACAAATCTTGGCCACATCGCCTGTGGTCAATACATTTTTCCCTTTTGCCATTTTTTGGTTCCCAAGTATGGATTTAAACCGTAGTTTTAATCGGCCTTAAACCGGGCGCTGTTTAACATAAGAACAGCAATTTCCGACTGAGCAGCAAATAATCGGTTGTCTTTGTAAGACTACGTCCTATAAGTGCTTATGGTTTCTATAAAAGATATGATATTGGAAATTATTGGTCGGCAGCGCGATGGATGCGTTCTGATTACTCGAGGTTGCCCCGAGCCATCCCCAAATCCTTCGGCCCTTCGGCTCCTTCGATAGAACTCCCCGCACCAAAGAAAGGCTATTTGGGGCGGGGCAGGCAGGACAGGTGCGCTCCCTTCGACAGGCTCAGGGCAGGCTCTGCTCAAGACAGGATTTTAGGCTGCCACGCGCTATGGAGCAACAAATCAATGTTACCCGGAATCTGACTTATTTCTTATTTGAACCATCCCGAAAAATCTTTGATTTATGAGGGGCGAACGGTATAATTTATTTTTTCAGAATTAGCCCTGCGTTTTTTTTATGAGGAGATTTCCTGATGCAGGTATATTTGTCTCGGCCGGATATCAGCGAAGAAGAAATCGAGGCAGTCAGTGCGGTGCTTCGGGGTCCGAATCTTTCTCTTGGTCCGAAACTGGCCGAATTCGAGGAAGCTTTCGCCAAGTACATCGGCCTCAAGCGGGCCGTTGGTGTCAATAGCGGAACGAGCGGCTTGTTTTTGTGTATGCTGGCACTGGGGATTGGGCAGGGCGATGAGGTCATTACAACGCCCTTTACTTTCATAGCTTCTGCTACCCCTATTATGATGGCCGGCGCCAGGCCGGTCTTTGTTGATATTGACCCTGTAAGCTTGAATATCGACGCTGCAAAGCTCGAATCCGGGATTACCGACAGGACAAAAGCTATTTTGCCGGTAGAGGTTTTCGGCAACCCGGCCGGTATGGATAAGGTCCTTGAGATTGCTCAAAAACATAACCTGATGGTGGTTGAGGACAGTTGTGAAGCGCTGGGTTCAGCATTGAATGGGAAAAAGGCCGGGACATTTGGCAGGATGAGCGTGTTTGGCTTTTATCCCAATAAGCAGATAACCACCGGCGAAGGCGGAATGATTTTGACCGACGAGGACGATTTGGCGGATATGTGCGTATCGCTTCGCAATCAGGGTAGAGCCAGGAACGGCGGCTGGCTAAGCCACGAGCGGTTGGGCTATAACTTTCGACTCAGTGATATCAATTGTGCGCTGGGCATTGTGCAGCTTTCAAGAGTTGAGCAGTTCAAGGCCAAACGCCGGCAGGTTGCAAAATGGTATCAGGAAATGTTAGCCGACGATGAAAGACTGATAGTGCCTGCGGAGCCGGATGATTGCGATATAAGCTGGTTTGTCTTTGTCGTCCGGCTGGCAGAGAGGTTTACCCGGCAGCAGCGTGACAGTATTTTAGAAGCAATGAGAGGGCAAAAGATTCAGGTAAGCAATTATTTTACGCCGGTCCACCTGCAGCCGTTTATGGTCGAGCAGTTTGGGTACAAGCGAGGCGATTTTCCTGTTGCCGAATCGGTGTCCGAGAGGACTATCGCTTTGCCGTTTTATAATAATCTGCCTCAGGACGAGGTGGCGATTGTCTGCAAAACCTTGAAAGAAATTTTAGATAAAAATTTGTAAGCCGTTTGACAAGGGCGATTTTTGTGTTAGAGTTTATTTGTGGGGGCAATCGCAAATGATGGGCGATTGTGTCCGATAAAAAAGGACTTTTCCTGCGAGGAGCTCTGTTCCTATAATTGTGCAGGGATTAGTGGTTATAAATAAGATTGTTACGGCATCTTATTTGGCAAATACGGCTTTTTATGTTAAAATTTAATAGAAGGAGACATCAAAGGTCGGTGATGGAACGGCCGATAAAAGTCTTTCTTTTGGAAGGGAGAAACTTTTAATGAGGACCTGGAGAGGTAAATTTGTATTTTTGTTGGTAGTCTACTTTGCCGGTTTTGCAACTGCAATCTACACTTTGGCACCCGTGCCTGAGAACCGGACTCGCAACAAAAGCTATGCAAGTTCAGTGTTCAAATCGGACGGATTCGCACAATCTTTTAATTCTGCCATGCATAAGTGCGTCGATTTTGGTAAGGATGTTGCCTGCCGTACGGGTAAACTCATAAAACAAAAGTATGATGACAGGCGGCGTTCGAAATAAGGGCTGAGCAGCAGCGGGGGCTGCTCCCGGTGCAGTGTTCTTAATTGCTAACGCATATACATATAGGAGATGTAAATCTTTGAGAGGGGGGTGTAGTAACATTTGTTGGCCGTGGGCCTGACGGCCCACGGCCTTCAAAAAATTACAACCATTTGACGCAACCTCTTCTTTAGAAACTCACCTCTACTGTCCGTTTCTTGTCCGAAGTCATCGATTGCACGTTTTTTAGGGTCTTTATCTTTCCTGTTTCCTGTTCACTTACCTTGACGGTGTACGTGCCGGTCTTGAATACCTTCGGGCGAAACGATGTGCCTTTGATGCGGATGGTGTAGACGATTTCTCCGTCGGCTTCGTCGATTACCTGTACGACCGGGTCTGTCATACCGTCGACCTTTATCGTCGGCAAATAGGCCACGGCCTTGCGTCCGTAGTTGTCCTGCTGCTTGATAGTTCTGGGCCAGTGGGGATATTGCCTGGCGGCCGGGTCTGCAATGTCGATGTTTCTGGGCCAGCATTCGACCGTGATTTCCCTGGTCTTTTTGTTAAATTTGACAACCCCAAAACCAGCGGACCTTGTGGTCAGCTTGTCGTGGTTTTCCATTTCTCCGGGATTTGCAACGGCCAGCATGGTAATCTTGTTTCCGAAGCCATCGAGGAATTCGCCAAGGTATTCGGGCATCCCTTCTTCGCGGTTCTTTCCCTGTTCGAGAGGGGCCCACCAACGCAGGTAGAGATTTGCGATGGACGGCACGCAGAATGAATATCCGCAGTCTCCCCATTCATCGACGCCGTGGTGAACAATGGTGCCCAGGTGCTGGTCACCTGCGAGCATAAATGCGAATGCCTTCCGGAATTCTCTAAGCGCCTTATTTCGTCCGGTCTGGGGCCAGCCGTTTGAGTCCAGGTCGGCGTGGAGCCGATTATTCCGGCTGCCGTGGAGGTGCGCGCCGCCGCAGAAAATCGTTTGAGAAAGCACGCATTTCATATCAGAGCCGCGCCAGTCGGCCGCCCATTCCCTGATGAACTTGAGCTGACGCTCTCCCAGTAATTTTGCACCGGGTACATCGATGCTCTTCGGGTCGTAATTGGGATTTGTAATATGGTCCGGCCGTGGGCCCTGCCGGGGGACAAGGCCCTGCGGACCTGACTTGAACTTGCGGTCCTCAATGATGGCAAAGCTCACCCTGCCCAGTGTCAGTGATGTGTAGTAGACGCCGATGCCACGTTGTATCGGAGTCGGGTCATAAGGGTCGGGAAGGTGGCTGGTCTGTGCGCGTTCGACCATTTTCACGTATTCGACCGGTGCCGCGTATCCGCCATCATGACCGGCGCGAGTATTTGATTTCTTTCCTCCCGCGCCCCATAGGTTGGCCTGACCTACATCATGGTCGTCGGGTATCGTGACCGTGGGGATGTTGCGAATAATTTCTCCGAAGTCTCTGCCGAATTTAAGCCAGTAGGCATAATGCTTGTGGTGGTCATAGACCTGGTCTCCTGAAAAAAACAGAAGGTCAGGTTTCAGCTTTTTGATATTCGCAACGATATCTGTTTTAGGTATGTCTCCGCCGTGTCCGGGATAGATTGAGTTGCCGGTGAAAGCGGCGACGACAATCGTATCTTTATCGACCGGGTCTTTGAGGATTGTGCCTGTATAATATGCGTTCTTGCCGTGAGCGAGGCGGTATTTGATATCTTTAGTTGAGTCCCAGCTCTCAACGCGGAAATGCGCCGTCCAGCCGTCCTCGATTACCTGCGACTTAGCTATTTGCTTCCATCTCCAGCCTTTCCTGACTTGGAGCCGGACACTCCTGTCCTCACCATCTTTTAGCGGATAAAGCTGCGCCGTCATCTTCATTGTGTTGTTGTGGACAGTGTACAGGGCAAAGCAAATAACCTTGTCCCTCGGTACTTCGGGGATTTTCAAGGCCTGGCCAAGGGCGGTACTCAATAGCAGGGTAGTTGCCAGCAATGTGACAAGTATTTTTGCACTCTTCATCTTTTACTCCTTTGCAATTTGGCTTTATCGGGGCAGATTCAAAAGAATCACCGTATTTATTAGATTGCTTCTGATAATATGCCATAATTGGCCAGAAGTTTCAAGCCTGAATTGTTAGTTTTACACTTGCGCAAAAAAAGGCCGAGCTAAACCAGCCCGGCCTTGGATTCTCTTTCCTTGTACAACCTTTCTTACTTTTTCTGTTCATATTTCTCACTCGTGAGAATTGTTACTTCAACCTTATATTCCTTCCGGCCTGGAATCAACTCTACAGGCACTTCCGTCCATTTGTATTTTTTATACTTATCTTCAATATTTTGGGCCTCTTCTTTGCTCAAAATGTCATTGAACAAACTATTGCCGCCCCACATAACCAACCGTAAACTTTCTACATTGGGCACTTTTGTAAACCTGCAATAGCCGCGTTCGTCCGTTCTCTGGTCCAGTTTTTTATCTGCTCTCCATTGTGACGAAATAGTTGCTGGGGCTCCTCGCACTTCTACAGGGAAATACGGCAGTGGCTCGCCAGCGGTGTTTTTAAGTTCGACTTCTATTGTAATCTCCGGTCGTTCAGCAACAATCTCCACTTCGTATTCCATTTTGCCTTCATCATAGTCAATACCAACAACGACATCCGCATAATACCTATATGACATATATCGTTCCTTTTCATGAGGTGGCCAGTGATTGTGGGATAATTCCGCCTTGACCTGCAGGTCTTGTGTTATCGGGCAACCAACTAACCTGAACCTGCCTTTCTTATCTGTCTTAGTTCTGCATGCTCGATAATCTTTACCATTTACCCTTGCGTAAACCTCACGTTCTCGTAGCAGTTCGCCGTAATTGTCCACCACCACTCCGCTTACAGTTAAACCTGCACGATACAACTGTAGGTCAAGTTCTTCATACTCTATTGGGCCTTTAGTACGGAAACTGGTAGTGTCGCTTACAAATCCTTCTGCTTCGGCGTGAATAACAACCCTTGTTCTTTTCCATAGTTGTAGAAGGTTATTGAGTTCATACCGGCCGTTTTCATCTGTTTGCACGATCCCTAATTCATCAGGACCGTCCCAGCGGAGAACACCTATGCTCGTAGGTGTTGAGTTACCAAACTTGTCTGCAGGTTCACATCTTAAAAGCTTAACTTTTGCGTTAGGTATTGGGGCTCCATCTACATCAGTAACTTGTCCGGCAATTGTCCCTGCAGGTTCCATCCTGAGAGTTATTCCATTAGCGCTTTTCAGGATACGTCCATCATTATCAATATAGGCAACATCGTAAGGGATTTGGCCGCCTGGCTCGGCATTACCGTCGGGATCTCTAATTATCGACCATGCAATTTTGTCTGGAACGCCTTCAACAAAAGCCCTCAACAAAACTGGCAGCCACAAACGTGCACCAACTCCTTCGGGGGGCAACTTAAAAGTGAAATGACCAGACTCATTTGTTATGGTTTGTTCTGAAAATTGGCCGGCCCTATCCGTTACAAAAACAATCGCATTTGCAACAGGCTGTTCATGTTCATCTAAAACCCTTCCAGACATTACACCACGTTGCTTGCGAGGCAGTTCCGTAAATCCTTCAGGAATAACCATCGCAAAAACATCGTCTGCTATTGGCTCATAATTGCAGGTGATTTCGTTGCTTTTAGGATTATCATCGCGGGATTCACTTATAAGTTCAACTTGTATCTTTCGCGGAAGCATAGTTAAAGCATCAACCCAAGCTTTGCCTTCGGCCTCAGTCGTAGAATGTTTACAATGCATGCTGAAAACAAGCGTGGTTTCATCGCTTTCATCATCTAATTTAACAAACTCAACTTCCTCGCTGCTTTCACCACGTAATCGGTTTATTGATTCAAACATATGATGCTCTTCAAGGGGATTGTAAGGCATAAATGAATCTGAAAACTGTGCGGTTCTGTTCTCCTTATCGATAGTTAATCTTTCCTGACCGTTATCTATAACAATCCTGTTATAGACATCCTCATAAAGGCAATTTGGTCTTCTGAGCCACCATTTACACTGGACCTGTGTGCCATCCGGCATAGTCATCGTACTAACGATATAAATGTTTTCCACTTCTCCCAACGCCTTGATTACCTTGGCCCATGCAGTCGTCCCATTAAAAGTGCTGATGCCAATTAAAACAGCCACAATTATCACCGCAGCAGCGGCTAATTTTGTGATTGGACTTTTCATAATAATTCTACAAATGTTTGGCTCAAATTTAGCCGATTTTGTCTTTCTTGATTTTTCCTGTGCCTCCAAAGCGTCATTCAGGGTTCTCTCGTGCATTTGGGCGCTGGCTTTAAGACACACTCTCTTAATAAAGTTCTCGACATTTTCTGCTGATCTCATTTTTCTACCTCACTATCCAAAAGTGACCGCAGTTTGTCCAATCCATAGCGGTACCGACTCTGGACTGTATTGATTGAAACACCCTGTAACCTGGCTATCGCCTTAAATCTCATGCTACCTCGCAGGTGCAATACTATTGCTTCTCGCTGCTCATGGGGAAGCTGGGCCATTGCACTAATCAGTTGCTGTAATTCTTCGTCACCTATTATCGAATCGGATGGCTGCTTGGAATCCGAGCTAACATGATTCATCTTGTCCAGCGCGAGGCGATGTCGCTGTGTTGCCCGAATTTTGTCGCGTGCGAGATTTACAACACAGGTCATCAAGTATCCTTTAAGATTGCCGTTCAGCCTTAGCTTGTCCGCGGACTGTGAGAACGAAACAAAAACATCGTGCACAACATCTTCAGCACTGCTGAGGTCATTTAGAAGACTAATCGCTGATGTAAGCATATAATCCTCATATTTCTCATAGATACGGCAGAGAGCGTCGCTGCTGCCGTGCTTAAATTTCCATATAAGCAGCTTATCTTCCATCCAAACCTGCCCAACTAATCCTTGGAACGGCCGTTCATTACTATTATTACGAATAAATCATGCCCTTTAGTCTAAAGAAAATTGTATTTTTCATCCAGAGGTGAATTTGTAAGTTCAAGAGCAAGTTTGGCCAAATGGCGCGTAAAAAAGGCCAGCCCATTTGGACCGGCCTCACAGTCGTCTGAACACATTCTATTTAGGAGATGACTTTCTAATCTGCTCAGCTAATTGCAGTACGCTTTCGTAAGTTACGTTATCCGGAGCTTTTCCATCGTCACTAAGTTCGGCCATAGCGCCGAGGACCCACTTGTCAAAATCCTCGACTGCCTCAATTGGCATGCAGTCCACGGTAAGACCCATTCTCAACTTCGGTTCGTGGTCCAGATTAAATCTGTATAGTACATCACAACCCAATTGCCTGACACTTGCCGGTGGCGTGCCATCTGGAACATAGAGGCTCCATTCAATAAATTTGCCTGCCTTTTGAGTATAAGTTAGATGGTAACCTGTGTAGGTGATATCACTGCTCACGGCGGCTGGTTTTAGGCCGTAAATCTCCACAGGTAGTTTTGGTAGAGGCCCGCCGAATTCGAGCCCCATGAAAAGCTCATCCTGCGGTGTTTCTGATTTGTTATTTTCACTACGCCATGCCACAATTACACTGCCATCGCCCATTATAAAACCTATCTTTGTGTCCGCCCAGAGACTACATTGTTCGTCACCGTAACCAACCCCAGCTCCTCCGCCTAATTCAAGTGGCATCGCTGTTTCCCTGGTGTTCTTTGAAGCATAGCCTTCTGGCACTTCCATTGCGAAAACCCCATCGGGAACTACTACATTGTAGTCAATGTCACAGAAGTCAAACTCCAACTCCCATTGGTCATCGTTTACTTGCGACCACATTTGAACCCGGCCCAGTGCCCCACTATTTGGAGATAACCAAAACTTGAGCCTCTTGGCATGTTTGATAACGGCATGTATCATCTCGCCTTGCCAGATATCGTATACAACTTCATCAATTTGTTCCCAGCCAACCTTTTCGAAATTCTGCAACTGCTCAATTTCACTAAATATCTGTCCGTAAATCAGTTTTGAAATAAGATGCGCCTTCAGCATTCGCTGGTAGTCGCTTATCCTGAAGAACGTTACATATTTTTCAGTGTGGTTCAGGTTTACCTGATATTGCCCATTTGAAATTGTTTCGGCTACTGTAACTCTTACACCATTTTTATCGATGCTCAGTCCGGTTCCTGTATAGCGTGAACGACCGTTTTCCAAGTCGATCCAATTGTCGACTTCCACTGGAGGTATTTTTTTGCCGTTCGGCATTCTATCTCCTCCAAAATATTGCCATCCCTGTATGTGAATTACTTTGGCTTGCTCAAATAATTCCGGCAGGTCGGTAACTGCGTAAGCTGGCGTAGCTGATTTGTCCAAGATTGTTATTGATAGTACCGCGGCAACAATTATCGCTGCTGCTGCTGCAAATTTTGTGATTTGACTTTTCATAATAGTTCTCCAGATTTGTAAAGGTTGCTCTTTTTGCCGAGATTGCTTTGTTAGAGCAGCGAGTAGGTCTTGTTCGAGCCTGTCACGATGGCTGTAGTCGGGGCTATCATCGAACTTGATTTCACTAACGAAATCTTCAAATTGTCTTTCGTCACTGTTCATTTTAGTTTACCTCTGATTTCTCCGTGGACTCTGTGGCTAAAACCTTTCGCAGTTTAGCAAGTGCCCGTGCCAATTGGCTGCGGACGGTGCCGGGACTGGAAGCCAGCACCTCGGCAATTTCAGTCAGTTTCAAATTTTCAAAAAAACGCAGTGTGATGATAGTCTGGTACCTTGGCTTCAAAACAAATACAGCTTCTCTTAAAAGAGTTAGTTTCTCAGCCGATTCGTCGCAGTCGGCAACATGACTGCCGATTTGTTGGCG
This sequence comes from Planctomycetota bacterium, assembly GCA_013349615.1. Lineage (GTDB taxonomy): Bacteria > Planctomycetota > Phycisphaerae > Sedimentisphaerales > Anaerobacaceae > CS2-K091. Next base: position 96,755 of record DUZJ01000001.1, read on the forward strand.
AGTGCCTTTGAGTAAATTATTCCTGCGAATAGTTTTTCTCAGATGGTCATTGACAGCGTTAGTTGCGATTTTATAAAGCCAGTTTCGAAACTGTTGCTCATTGCCCCTGAAGTGGCCAAGATTTTCAACAACTTTCAGGAAAACCTCAGCCGTAATATCTTCGGCAGTATGTCTTTCAAAGAGCCGGTGGACACAATAACGAAATACGGCATCATAATATCTGCGATATAGCTGCATAAACGCCGCAGGATTGTTACGTGCCTCTGCTATTAAATGGCCATCAGTAGCTGCTTTGCTATCATTATCCAAACTAATTGTTCTCCGGAGCTTACTGGTACCAACTATCATCACTATTATAAATGCGCAACAGGTAAAAACGTGGCAAAAAAAATCAGAAATGGTATTATTCTTTTTTTACAGTCGATTTGTGAATGAGAATCATAATGGACTTATACGGTTTAATTTTTGACGTTGACGGAGTGATTGCCGACACCGAGGCGGTCAATGCAAGGGCTTCTATCAAGGTTTTTGAGGATTTGTTCGGTATAAAGGGTGTTAAGCGTCAGGATTTTGAAGCCGGTCTCGGCAGGGGGGCGGAAGAATACGTCAAAGCCGCTGCCGGAGTGCACGGCTTGGAACTGACCGAAGAGCAAGTTGAAAAAGCAACACAGTTGCGGCAGGAATATTTCCTCAGGATTCTAAGCCAGGAGCCTTTACCTTCATTCCCCGGCGTACTAAAATTGATGAACAAGGCAATGCAGAGTGAATATTTTGAAGTCGCAATTGCAACTTCCGGCACCTTTGAAAAATCCCGAGCTGTTTTAAGTGCCGCGAAGGTTCCATATCAGAAGATGGTTTATATAAAGGGCGACGACGTTACAAATAAAAAGCCCGACCCTGAGCTTTTCCTGCTTGCTGCTGAACGTATGGGCATAGAGCCGGCCAATTGCGTTGTAATAGAAGATGCCCCCAACGGCGTGCAGGCCGCCAGGGCCGCTGGTGCCGGGTGTATCGCCGTAACAAATTCCACCGATGCCGCTAAACTCTGCGAAGCTGATTTAGTTTGCGATTCTCTCAAACTGGTCGACCTTGAGACAATTATTAAACTGATTCAGAACAAATAGATTCCTGAAGTTAGTCGGAACCGGATAAATCTATCACTCTGACAGATGCCAGTTTGTGTTTAATAATCTCAACTGCCAGATTGCTCCATCTCTTGCAGGCATCGAGTACGACACTGTCGCTGCTGGCTACAACAGCATCGGTTTTTTTCAGTTCCGCATCAGGGCTCAGGAGAAGCTCAATCTCCCAGTTCCAACCGCTTTTGTGGGCTAGCTCAACCATTAGTGTTTTTAATCGGCCACTGTTTGAGACCGGGCTATCCAGCAGCCACACAGCTTGGTTCACACCGATTTCTTTCAAAAAATCAGCTATAAGCTGCAAAGCCGGTATTGTTTCAGTAACTTTCCGGTATGTGCCGTGTATGCTCGCCAGGTCGCGAAAGCAGCCATCTCGTCCCTTAAAAATTACGCCTCCGCTCATCGCCGCTTCGACGGTTATTAAGACGTTATAGCCGTCGATGGCAATGGGCCGGCCTGCAAGATTTTTTAGTGCAATACAGGATTGATTTCGAGAGGCGAGATGCTGGTCGGAGCAGGCGCTGCGCATAACCGCCAACCTCTGCCTTTCTGTGAGTGAGAACTTATCGCCGACTAATTTCAGGGCACTTTTTTCGGCGTAGCCTTTTGTCAGCAAAAGTGAAAAGTCAGCAGTTGCTGATTGCAAATTGGGGATTGCATTGGGCGCAAACAATTTTGCGTCTGCCGGATGTGGGCCTCTGTGAGTTCGCTTGTCGGGCATAGGTCATTTGTCCTCAATTAAACCGGCAATTATGATAATTCAAAAGCGGCAGTTCTGCAAGGCCGGCAAAAACTTCATTGACATACTCACCTGCCAGCCCTACGATTAGTTTTTTACTGTGTTGCTATTATAGGACGAGTAAATGCCGAGCCATAATTTAGCACATATCAAGATAGACAAGCTTGAAATCATCGGCTATTCGGTCGCGGGCGAAGAGACCGTGGTTGCAATGCCTCAGCTTGGCGTTTGCTTCGATATCGGCAAAGCACCAAACCAGGTTATCTCCATCAATCACGTTCTACTTACGCATGGTCATATGGACCACGCCGCCGGTATTGCGTATTATCTATCGCACCGTAACTTTTCCGGCCAATCTCCAGGCACGATATTGGCTCCCAAGAATTTATTGGGCCCGATACGAGAGATTATCGATGCATGGTCCCGGCTGGACGGTAATAAAGTGCCCGCTAATCTGGTTGGTGTAAAAGCAGGTGATGAGTACCAGATAAAGCCGAATTTATTTACAAGGGTTTTCCCGACAAAACACAGCAAAGGTTCTGTCGGTTATACCGTATTCGAGAAGCGAAAAAAGATTAAGCCCGAATACGCGAATCTTACAGGGCCACAAATCGTCGAGCTAAAAAAGCAGGGAATCAAAATTGATTACCCTCTGGAGATTCCAATTGTTACCTATCTTGGTGATACGCAGTATATCGATTTTTCACAATTGAAATACATCGTTGACAGCAAAATCTTAATCGCCGAGTGCACATTCTACGAGACCGAGCATTCCGAAAGGGCCGAGGCCGGCAGGCATATACACATCAACGAGTTTGCAGAGCTAATCGAAAAACTGCAAAACGAGCATATCATTATCACACATACAACACAGCGAACCCCTATGCGGGAAATTCGCAGGATATTAAAAGAAGCTCTCTCGCCGGAACAATACGAGAAAGTCATTCTCTTTATGAACAGCAGGCGAAGATAACTTCCTTTAATGTTGTATATTTCAAGATTATGCCCCAGCTTCGTGTAATTTTGAAGGACGAACGAGGGTTGTTCCTTCAGCAGCCGTATATTTGTTTGTTGATTAAACATTTTCTTATGATGATACCTCCTTTGAAATTGGGTTTGAATTGGGTTTGTTTGGGTTTGTATTGGGTTTGTTTTGGCATTTTATTGGCTTTAATTGGGTTTGATTGGGTTTGTATTGGGTTTGAATTGGGTTTGTTTTTCCCGCTCCACCAAGTGTCCTTTCTTTCATAATCCCCTGTTGATACCATATTTACGTTCATTTGGTCTTTTTGGAAATTGGGTTTGTTTTGCATAAAAAGAGCGATTTGTAGTGCGCTCTCTACAGTTGTAGAGGTGGTGCCAAGGGCACAATGATTATTGATTCCGTCCAAGGAAGGCCGGATCTTCGATATTGATAAATGATTCCGTCCAAGAAAGGCCGGATCTTCGATATTTGTTGTTGATTGTAACATCATATTGGGTAAGGAGTTATCCGGCAGACTGAAATCCGAAATCCTAATATCTAAATCCTAAACAAATCCAAATTACAAAATCCTGAA
>DUZJ01000002.1 GCA_013349615.1 Planctomycetota bacterium
GGCGGCGGCAGCAGTATGTACGGCGGCGGCGGCGGTGGTATGTACGGCGGCGGCAGGGGTGTGGGCGGTAGGGGCGGAGGTTTGAACGGCGGCGGCTGGGGTATGTACGGTGGCGGCGGTGGTATGTACGGCGGCGGCGGTGGTATGTACGGCGGCGGCGGTGGTATGTACGGCGGCGGCATGATGGGTGGCGGTATGATGGGCGGCGGTATGATGGGCGGCATGGGTATGGATTATGATAGAGAGTATAGAGCGGACAATCTGATTGTACTTATACAGGATACCGTAGAGCCGGATAGCTGGTGGGAAGCCGGTGGAGACGGTACGGTAACAATTTATGAAAACAAAAAACTTATTGTTCTCCAGAGCCGTGAGATTCACAATCAGGTCGAAGAACTCCTAAACAACATGCGCAAGTCGCTTGGACATCAGGTTTCTATAGAGACCAGATTCCTGGTTGTGACTGAGAATTTCCTCGAAGAAATTGGTGTTGATTTAGATTTTATGTACAACCTTGGCGGTAAGTTTGGCTTGCTTTCAGTTGCTCAAGGTTCTTTGGGTATGGTCGTTCCGGAAATAACAAAGGTCCCGGGGAGTTTGGCTGATTCCTTGGGCAGTGACACATACGGCACTGTCGGGGCCAGCAGAGTCAGGGGAGGTTATGGCTCTTTTCTTGATGACCTGCAGGTTACCTTCCTTATCAGAGCGACCCAGGCCCATACGGACGCGACGACGCTGACCGCTCCGAAGGTTACTGTCTTGAGTGGAGAACAGGCGACGTTCCAGCTTACAAGGCAAATATCTTACGCCATGCCGCCCACTGTTATTGGCAGTGGCGGCGGCGGGAGCTACTCGCCATACGGTCAGACGTCTGGTGCCGGCTATGCCCCCAGCGTAATACCGAATGTACAGAGTATATCAGCCGGCACTAATCTTATTATTACACCAACTATCAGCCCGGACAAGAAATACGTATTGCTTAATATAACAACTTATCTGCGTGATTTGCTCCGTATGAAGACGCACGAGGTCGAGGCGGTTGTCCCGGGAGGAGGAGCAGCGCCTACTCAGCCGATTCGCCAGCGTATAACTGTTCCTGAGACGGAATTCTCGAGTGTTCAAACGCGAGTGAGTATTCCTGACGGAGGAACATTACTATTAGGAGGCCAGAAAATAACTGCAGAAATTGAAAAGGAGGCAGGTGTTCCGGTATTGAGCAAGATACCTCTTGTTGGACGACTGTTCAGTAATCGCACCACGGTCAAGGACCATAAGATATTGCTTATACTGGTTAAGCCGACTATCATTTTGCAGGAGGAGCGTGAAAAGGAGGCAATTGCCGCAATGGAAAGCGAAATCTAAATCCGTTGTGTGTAGTATGATGCGTGATGCGTATTGCGACGAACACAAAACGCAATACGATATTCGATATACATAGTACCACATTTCTGAGGATTAGAAAGTGAAGCGACATATCCCTACAGGACCAGAAGCCCAAGGGTTTCTGGTTTGGTCATCGAGGGGGTCCAGAGCACGTTTATATGCTCTGGTAGCCCTGATTTTTGTATGCGCACAAATAACCTTTTCCCGGGTAATTGATTTGCCCGGGCTGCCTGATGCCGAAAATGACGTTCCTTATAAGCGGGGCGAGTTAATAGTGCGTTTTACCGACACAGGTCCTCATTCGCCGATTCGCAGGGCGCTGCCGGGTCCATTGACAAATCGGGCGGTAAAGAATGTCATTTCGAGCCTGGCCGTTCCAGGAGCTGCTGTGGGTAACGAGTTTGACCGCATAGTTCCGGGCCTGACTTTGATAAAACTGCCTGGGCGTACTTCAGTTACAGAGGCACTTTTGCATTTCAGGCGGTCGATGGACGTATTATATGTCGAGCCGAACTACAAATTGAAGTTATATGCCACCCACCCGAATGACCCTATGTTTCCTGAGCTTTGGGGTATGCACAACACGGGCCAGACCGGCGGCACTGAGAATGCAGACATTGACGCGCCCGAGGCCTGGGATATTCATACCGGCGACCCCAACATCATCGTAGCGGTTATTGACACCGGTGTTGACTATAACCACCCTGACCTTGCAGCTAATATGTGGATAAATCCCGGAGAAGACCAGCCGCCTTACGGGATAGTGGACGCTAATGATGTTGACGCTAACGATAATGACCTCAATGGTTATATAGACGACATTTACGGCTATGATTTTGCCGGCGATGACATAAGCGACCCAAATGATGACGACAATAACCCGATGGATGCTCATGGCCATGGCACTCAAGTTGCGGGGATTATCGGTGCGGTTGGTGATAACAATGAAGGTGTTGTAGGTGTCTGCTGGAATGTCAGAATAATGGCTCTGAAAGTTGTTGCCGATAACGGAGAGCTGGACCCTAACCTATTCGTCGATGATGCGGTTAAAGCTATTCAGTATGCCATCGGAAAGAACGCCAATATTATAAATGCCTCTTGGGGAACTGACGCCAATTCACAGACACTTTATGATGCTATTAAAGCTGCTGATGCGAATGGGATACTTTTCGTAGCTGCCGCGGGTGACTACTCGTTCGAGACTCCCTGGTTTAACAATGATGCCAATGCAGTTTACCCGGCAAGCTACGAGCTGGACAACATCATTTCCGTGATGGCGACAGATGATACTGACAATCGCGACTACTCTTCCCATTATGGAGCGACTTCGGTTGATATCGCCGCTCCCGGAAGTTGGATATACTCCTGTGTTCCGGGTGGTGGTTATTCTTATTTAAACGGCACATCGGCGGCTGCCCCTCACGTGGCTGGCGCTGCTGCACTGCTATGGTCAACTGACCCAAACCTGACACAAAGGCAAGTCAAACAAAAGCTCGTGCATCCTTTGGTTGTAGAGCAGCTTCCTGCTTTGCAGGGACATTGTGCCTCAGGCGGCCGGCTCAACCTTTTCAAAGTCCTGGACATGCCGCCAGTTGGGGGACGGGTCGTAAATACGTCAAAACCATACAATCCCATTGATCCAAATACATACTGGGAAAGTATTCAGGCAGCAATAGATGCCAATGATACCAACGATGGACATGTACTAATAGCCGATGCCGCAATTTACGATGAAAATATTGATTTTTCAGGCAAGAGTATAACGCTGCGCAGCGGCAACATTTACGACTACAATGACGCCAATATCAATCCTGAACGTACAATTATTTACGGTCAAAACCATGGCTCAGTTGTAACTTTCCAGAAAAATGAAGGTCCAAACACGGTACTAAAAGGATTCACAATCACCGGTGGCCTGGCCGAATACGGCGGTGGTATCGATTGCTATGATGCGTCACCAACAATTACCGACTGTATTATTACTAACAATACCGCGGACTATGGCGGTGGAATCGGATGCTATAATGCGTCACCAACGATTACCGACTGTATTATTACCGGTAATACCGCGTTGCATTATGGCGGTGGTATCGAATGCGATAGTGGTTCACCAACAATTACCGACTGTAATATTTCTAACAATACCGCGGTGTACTATGGCGGTGGAATCGACTGCTATTACGGCTCTCCCACGATTATAAACTGCACCATTAACAACAACCGAACTTCCGACTACCTTAGTATCGGCGGCGGTGTGAATTGTGAGCAGGCCTCTCCAACGATTGCTCACTGCACTATCAGCAACAATTCGGCAGAGAAAGACGGCGGCGGAGTAGCATGTTATTATTCAGATCCAAATATCTTCAACTGTTTCATTCTCAATAATTCAGCAACATACCTAAGCGGCGGAATTGACTGTGAGACTTCGTCGCCCACTATTACCAACTGCACCATTGTTAGCAACGCTGCTGCAGAGGGCGGCGGCATTTTTGCCGAGACAGACTCTTTTCCGATAATTACAAACTGCATCCTCTGGGACAATTCTGTTAAGGACCTTTTTGGATGTTCAGCGACATACTCCTGCATCCAGGAAGCGCACGCCGGTACAGGCAACACCAAAGCAGACCCGTTATTTTTAACCGGCCCGCGAGGTGACTACTATCTAAGCCAAACTCCCAGACAGTTGGACCCAAGCCCGTGCGTCGATGCCGGAAGCACTGATGCCAATGACCCGAATCTGCCGTTGGATATGTACACGACAAGGACGGATGGTGACGTCAATGACCCGAATACCTTTGATGTTAATACCGTTGATATGGGTGCTCATTACGCACCTGCAACGATTGAGTATTTCGCGTTAGACGTTATTGTGAAAGAAGATGCTAACGATCCCGGCATCCATGGCTCTGTGCATTTGGAACCCAACAGCGTCATGTATCCAAAATACTCAGTTATACGGCTCGAAGCACACCCGAAACAGGACTATCGTGTCAGGTCATGGACGGGCACTGATGGCGTTCCCTTCCTGGATACTGGTGATCCCAACCACAATACCGTTACTATGATTGCTGACGTCAACGTTACGGTTGAATTCGAGAGTATTCCCTACTACACGCTGCGTACTGATGTTATGGGCGGCCACGGAACAATCTCGCCCAACCTCAGAAGAGGTAAAGAATATAGGGATGGCACCGTGATACCGCTTACAGCAACGCCTGAGCTAAACTACATTGTTGATATATGGGCCGGTACCGATGATGACACATCCTGGGCCAACAGCAATACCGTGACAATGGATGCAAACAAGGTGGTTACCGTTTCATTCAGGCAACCACAGAGCTTTTACGTTCCGGGGCAATATACCAGTATCTCGGCCGCAATAAGTGCTGCCTACAGCCATGGTGACAAAATCGTTGTCGCAGCCGGTACTTACGGGGGTGGTAGCTTTCAGGGTAAGGCAATTACCATCGCCAGCGAACATCCGGACGACCCTTGTTGTGTTGCTGCCACCATCATTAGTGGGCGTTTTATCTTCGCAAATAATGAGGGCCGGGATTCAGTGGTTGACGGCTTTACTATTCAAGGCAACGGTGACCCGGGACCTGGTGATCCCTGGGGTGATGAGGATAATGGGGTCGGCGTCCCAGGCTCTAATTCTCTTGGCGGGGCGATATACTGTTCGGCTGGAAGCAGCCCAACCTTGTCCCATTTAGTTATCAGGGACGTTGTCGCCCGCGGCGGCAGGGGGCAGGATGGCGCTTATATTTTTGACCCTCACGATGGCCCTCCCGACCCTCCAGACCAGTTGGATCCCCTTGATCCCTTGCCCGACCCTAACGCTCCTGAGCCCAACGACCCCGTTACCATAATCAAGTGGCCACAACCACCGGTGCCTTTCGGTCCTTCGCGTCCGGACTATTACGTTGGATGGCACGAAGAGACCCAGGAGCCTCCTCCTGCAAGGGTGTTGGTAGCTGATAACTTTTTGTGCGATACTAATGACCCGATAACGGCGATTCGCTGGTGGGGTTCTCTGAGTGGCTTTAGCGGCGACAGGGATGAGGTTCCGAACAGTGGATTTCCTGACGAGTTCCGTATAACTATTTGGGCTAACGAGCCTAACGACGCGAACTATACTTTTAGTCGTCCGGGTCAAAATATTCATTCGTTCGAGTTCGCGAGTCCAGCACCTACCTGGTATGGCTGGGAGATTGACCCGAATAACCCGAGTGCCCCGAATAATTTGACTAAATTCCAGATGGAGTATGCACTTGACCCTAACGAGGTCTGGGTCCAGCCGGATGTTAATGGAATCTACTGGCTTAGTATCGAGTCAATTTATAATCAAGCTCCAGGTCCCAACGATCCCGTGTGGGGTTGGGAAACTCGCGAGCTGAATCCTGATTTCCCTGATGGCAATGGTGCTATACGTTACAATTTTGAAACTAACATTTTCGAACGTATAGAGTTTGGTGGTACACCGTACGATTTGAGCTTTGAGCTGGAATATACTCCAGCTATTGAACCAATCGATGGCGAGGACGGTCAGGACGGCCTGCCCGGCATCCCCGGTATTCCCGGCCCGAATGGCATCCCCGGCGCTAACGGCTTTGATGGGGGTAATGGCGGCGATGCCTACGGTGGCGCGATGTACTTCGACGCCAATTGCAGTCCGCTCATTACGTATTGTACAATTATCAACTGCCAGGCCCTCGGCGGCTATGCCGGATACGGCGGCCAGGGTCGGGATGGCCAGGGCGGTGGCAATGGTCAGATTGGTCAGGCCGGCCAGGCCGGCCAGAACGGCGGCCCGGGCGCCAACGGCGGAGCGGACGGAGCAGGCGGCGATGGCGGTGCCGGCGGCGCCGGCGGTGCCGGAGGAAGAGGCGGTGCCGGAGGAAGAGGCGGTAATGGCGGTCAGGGCGGCGAAGCCTTAGGAGGTGCGATATATTTCGGCCCGAGGTGCACACCGACAATACGGTACTTAACAATTACCGATTGCTGGACAAACCAGGGCTTGGGTGCGGCTGGCGGAGATGCAGGCAACGGCGGCAACGGCGGTAATGGTGCGCCTGGAGGCGCAGGTGGCGCTGCCGGTACAGGCAATCCGGATGGTCAGGATGGTGCCGATGGCGCCGACGGTGTCGGCGGCTATGGGGGTGACGGCGGTAACCAGTATTTATACTATCCTTATTATCTCGATGACCGTGGCAGCAACATGGGCCCCAACGGCGAACGGTCACAGGCTGGTGCTATATTCTACGGCCGAGACTGTAATACAATCGTTACGGATACCGTAATAAGTTACTGTTACACTGATACTTCTGCACCAACGACTTCTTATGCCGGTGGCGATGGCGGCAATGGCGGCAATGGCGGCAATGGCGCAGGAGATGCACGCGGCGGCAACGGCGGCCACGGCGGCTGGGGCGGTGGCGGCGGACCCGGCGACGGTGACCCTGGCTCTGGCGGCAGCGCCGGCGGCGGCGGCAATAATGACGCGCCAGACGGTGCAGATGGACCAGATGGTTATATTATGGGAAGCCCCCTTACCGGCTATGGCGGTGCTAATTATTATGATGCCAACTGTGCAGCCGACTTTAATAACTACATAGTAAGCTATAATTTAACAGGATATCGAACGGATTTAGCGGTGGAAGTATATGGATTATATAATGGCGGGGGTGAGTACTACAACTCGCTGGCCACGGTCCGGATGAACAACTGTCAATTTATTGGCAACTCGGGCTACTACGGAGGCGCCCAGTATTTTAGTCCGTCGTTTGTGTTGGAAGCTAACGACTGTAACTACGTTAATAATACAGCCAGAGGCTACGGCGGCGCGCTGTACTGGCCGTCGAGGGGTACAGTGGAAATCAACAACAGTAGATTCATCGGCAATTCAGCTACAGTTGGCTGGGGCGGCGCACTGTACGGAGGTGGACAACTCCTATACACCGGGTATTGGGACCCTAACACGGGTGAATATGTTTATTACTACTACATGTACAATAGCAGCAACATAGCAATCAATAGGAGTCAATTCATCGGCAACTCTGCGCTGTACGGATTCGGAGGCGCTATCTACTGGTACGGTGATGGTTCGGATGTCTCAATTCTGGACAGCACGGTCAACAACAATATCGCCGAACACGGTGGTGGTATGTTCTGGAGCAGCGGAGACCCTGAAATTATTGGCTGTACCATCAAAGGTAATCAGGCCCTGGGCACCTATATGAGTATGGAGGGATATTATGACAACTTCTATGGCGGCGGCGGCGGGATGCTCTCCTGGTCATCCGCGCCGAGGATTGAGAACTGCTTCATAAGCGATAATACCGCGTCCGGGTCCGGCGGTGGTGTGTACTTCGGTGGAGACGCCAATGTGCCGATACTTAAGAACTGCCTGGTCAAAGGTAACTCGGCCGTGCTGGACGGTGGCGGTATCGTTTCCTACTGGTACGTAACGCCGATGATCTCTAATTGTACAATCGTTGACAATACTGCGTTTGATCCTTTCAGCCCGCACCACGGAAGGGGCGGTGGTTTGTCCTGCTCCTACGAAAGTGAAACTTTCCTGACAGATAGTATTCTCTGGGGTAATACAGGTACTTTAGGCAACCAGATTGCAATCGGCAGCGATTACGAGCCAAACTATCCTGCTACTTTGAATGTATTACATTGCGACATCCAGGGCGGCAATAGTCCACAATCTATCTATTATGAGCCGGGACGTACCCTCAACTGGCTCGGCGTTAATATCGATGATGACCCGCTCTTTGTCATGCCATACTATTACCTCAGTCAGACAGAGGCTGGGCAGGCTGCAGACAGCCCCTGTGTCAATGCAGGAAGCGATTTGGCAACTGCCCTTGGCCTCAGTAACTATACAACTCGTTCCGACGGTGTGGGTGACTCAAATATGGTCGACATGGGCCTGCACTACCCGGCTGCAGATGGTCAGTATCAGTTAACTGTAAATGTTATCGGCACGCACGGTACGGTCCAGCCAAGCAGTGAATTGTTCAACAAATTCACCGTAGTGACATTAACGGCAAACGTGGACCCGGGCTACCGAGTCAGATGGATAGGAACCGATGACGATACGGTTTACAGCCTTACCAATACGGTAATGATGTATTCAGACCGGACCGTCACAGCCATAATAGAACAACCAGCTATCATCGAAGTACCCGGTGACTATCCCATAATCCAGGAGGCGATCGACGCCGCCGAGGATGGCGATACGATTGTCATAAACAGGGGCACTTACTCCAACTCACCACAGATACAGACAGGCATTGCCGGCACACTCGTCATCATTGACAAAGCTATTACAATAACCAGTATCAAGCCTGATGACCCCTGTACCGTAGCTGATACGATTATCGACTGTACTGGCTATGCTACTTATGGCATAGTTATCTCTCAATGCGGTCCCGATACGGTCATAAACGGCCTGACTATCGCAAATAACAGGTGGGGTAGCTTGGATCGGGTGTCACCGGACGACCCCGGGGATGATGGCTTGATTGGCGTGGACATCGGGGCTGCCGGGATTCTGGTTGATGCAGGTGCAAGCCCCACTATTCTGAATTGTATCATTCGGGACTGCCGGATGACGGCCGGCGAAGCCAGCAGCGCAAATGACGGCCCAGACTTTGATGACCCGATTGACCCGGATGATCCGGATTCGCCCCTATGGGGGGTCGGGCAGCCGGGTGGTAGAGGTGGTGACGGCGGCGATGCGTATGGGGGCGGCATTTATTGCGGTTACCGCAGCAGCCCAACTATCCGAAATTGTACTATTTCTAATGTCCAAATCATTGGTGGCAACGCAGGCTACGGTGCTCAGGGTGGCGACTCCGACGATGGCAACGATGCAGCTAATGGCGGCAACGGCGGTGATGGCGGGGGAGCTTACGGCGGCGGCATCTTCGTCGACTTTGAAAGTAGACCTGTCGTCTCGGACTGTACTATTATTAACTGTTCGGCTATCGGAGGTGATGCAAATGATGCCGGAAGTGGTGGTAATACAAGCGGCGATCTCAGCTATGGTGGCGATGGGGGTGTCGGCGGTTACAACGGCCAAGCCTACGGCGGAGGAATCTACTTTGCCAATAATGTCATTGCTGCGGTTTCCAATTGCAGAGTCATCAACTGTTCTGCCACGGCCGGTGACGCAGGGGACGGCGGTGATTACGGAACCGGCGATTTTGTCGGGTCAGCCGGCTACGGTGGTGGATACGTTGGAGAATACTGGTTATACAGCGCCTATGGCGGGGCTGTATATACGGGGACAAACGGTATAATCACCTTCGAGGACTGCACGTTCAGCAATAACACTGTAACCGGAGGTATGAGCGGGATTGGCGGCGATCCGTGGCGCGGCCAGAGACCGCCGCCCGTATACAGTTACCTTGTCCCGGTTTATGGAGCGGGTGTGTTCTGCGATAGCCACTCACGGACAGTATTTGTGGATTGCAATGTAGTTGGTAACTCTGCAGATGATGTTACCGACCCCGCCGACCCAAATCAGTTGGTTTATCGTCTCAATCCTTACGTTAGTTTCGGCGGCGGTATCTGTCATATAGATGCTAACGAAGTTTCGATTACCGACTGCAACGTCAGCGACAATTACGCAACCATCGGCGGTGGTTTGTACTGGGATGAAGCCGACGACACCGTGGTGACCGGCTCGAGCTTCGCTAACAACTCGGCGTTCAAAGGCGGTGGTATCTATTGTGTTGATAGCGAGTCTGCAACAATCACAGGGTGTACAATCATAGACAATGAAGCGAATGAACCCGGAGGTGAAGGCGGCGGTGTATATTGCTCCTCAATACCGCTCTTAATCGCTGATAGTGAAATAAGATTTAATTATGCAGATTACTCTGGTGGTGGTTTGTATATGTCTGGTGGTGCATCAGAGACAAAAATACTCAGGAATTGTCTTATCACCAACAACACAGCCCGCAGAGACGGTGGAGGCATTTCGGCCAGTTGGCATAACGAATTGACTGTATCCAATTGTACTATTCATAACAATACTGCTTACGATGTCAACGACCCCGATAATAGTGGATACGGGGGAGGACTGTACTGCTCATACGGAAGCTATACAGAAGTTATAGACAGCATCTTATGGCAGAATGAAGGCAGCAAAGGGTCGGAGATTTCAATCGGCACCGGCTTCGAATTCGACCCAAGACCGGCAACTGTTAAAGTTTCGTGCAGCGATGTGGGTGGCTGGCAAAATCCTTTCGACCCCAACCAGATTGATCCTGCCGTCGTCTTTGTTGATGTAAACTGTGTCCTGGACTGGGACTTCGGCAATGTCATCGACGCCGATCCGCTCTTTGTCAGTGGTTACTATCTGAGCCAGATTGCAGCCGGACAGTTTATGAACAGCCAATGCGTGGATCCTAATGGAAGTCGTGACTCGAACGATCCGAATGTCGGTATGTACCCGGACAAATATACAACACGTACAGACTATGTCGGCGACGTCAACCGTGTCGATATGGGTTACCATTATCCGTTAACTTCCATGGTCCTTTTGAGCGTTAGTGTGGTTGATGCTAACGGGATGGTCATCACTGACCCGAATTATATAGTCGTTCCAAGTAACAGGCATTATCCAATGGGCGCGGTGGCACAGATCACAGCGTCACCAGCCGACCCGAACTATCAGGTCAAGAAGTGGACGGGCACCAATAACGATGCAAGTACGGCCTTCACAAATATCGTAATAATGGATGGTGACAAGTATGTTACGGTTGAGTTCGAGCTTGCTCCCTGGTAGCAGCTAACAGTGGTTGTGCTCGGTGGCCATGGTTCGGTCGAGCTCGATCCAAACAGCGATACCGGATTTTATCCCAACCATAAGAACGTGACGCTGAAAGCGAAACCCGATTCTCTCTATCGTGTCAAGGTCTGGACCGGCACGAATAATGATTTATCTTATGCTCTTACCAACACGGTGACCGTGGACGCAAACAAAACCGTCACAGTTGAGTTTGAGCCGGATGTTGTCGACAACTTGCTTGTTCCATTCGAATATGCTACGATTGATGAAGCCATAGCGGCCGCACGTTCTCGCGACAACATCATCGTTGCTCCGGGTGTTCAATACGTAAGCGACTCTAACGGCATCGACTTCCAGGGCAAGAGCGTCAAACTGATGTCTATTGACCCTGGTGATCCAAACGTTACAGCGCGCACGATAATTGACTGTGCCGGCAGCAAATACTACCCGCGCCGGGCCTTCCACTTCCACAATGGTGAGGACGCCAATACAATAGTGACGGGATTCACTATCAGAAACGGTTTCATAACCGGTCCTGTGGGCCTGCCGGGACGCTCTTATACGCTAACTCCCCAGCCGTACGAGCCGATGACGACCGATGACCCACCACCGCCGCGTGCCGAACGTGGGCGTGACGCCATCGGCGATGGTTTCGGCGGTGCAATACTCTGTGAGTATGCCAGCTCTCCAACCATCACGAACTGCGTGATAACCGACTGCGTAGTCACCGGTGCCTATGGCGGCGATGGTGCGGAGGGCAGGTATGGTGGCTGGAGCTTCCTGCCCCCGAACAGTGTAGATTTGGAATCAACAGATGACGGTCAGTATGGCGGTCACGGTGGTACCGGCATGGGGAGAGGGTATGGCGGCGCTATCGCCTGTCTTTCTGGAAGTTGTCCAATCATTATGGATTGCACCATAAAAGATAACATTGCCAGAGGTGGCTGTGGCGGCGAGGGTGGAAACGGAGGTACCATCTACAATGGTGGGCTGGAAAGCTACGGCGGCAACGGCGGAGATGCCATCGGTGATGGAATCGGTGGTGGTATTTACTGCGACGGCAATAGTACCCCCATCATCACGGATTGCAGCTTCATTAGTAACAGTGCCACAACAGGCCTTCCCGGAGACGGCGGTTTCTTAGGTGAAGGTGATGCGCGTGACCCACGTGCCAGGGATGGCTACCATGGCTATCCCACTCCCTTTGGCGGCGTAGTCGGCGGTGCAGCTTACTACGCAGCCAACACGGATCCGAACTTTACTAATTGTACGTTCATCAACAATAAGGCCTATGAAGGATATATGTCCTACGAATACGTCACATACTACCTTACCCGGAAATATGTAGAGGATGTTCAAACGTACACATGGGCAGGCGGTCTGTATGCTGAGCCGAACAATACGGTTACTCTCACCAACTGCGACTTCACAGGCAACCTCGGCGGCGCTGTCTTTATTGAATCAACCAGCATTGTCGACTTCAACGACAGTGTTTTCAAAGACAATGAGGCAACTACTCGATTCGGCTATGGTTCTCCTTATGGTCCTTACGGTCCTTATGGTCCTTATGGTCCTTACGGTCCTTATGGTCCTTACGATCCTTACGGTTATCCATACGATCCGAATTATGATATTTATGGACAAAGCTTCCCGGCAACAGATGCCGGAGGCGGCGCTGTCTATATTGGCCCCGATTGTAACGGTGTAGATATCCGGAACTGCGGCTTCCACGGTAACACTTCGGCCTATGACGGCGGCGCCATCGATTGCGCGAGTGACGCCGACTTCGCAAGCTGCTCGTTCGGCGGCAATATAGCCGGCAACAACGGTGGTGCAATAGATGCATATTATAATGATGTTAATGACCCCAACATAACCACAACATTAACGCTGAACTTCGAGGCCTGCAGCTTCGTCGAGAACCAGGCCGACAAAGGCATAGACGGGTGGGGCGGCGGAGTGCATTTCGAGGACTTCGACGCCGTATTCAATGATTGCTATTTCTTAGGTAACATTGCCAAAAACGGCGGCGGCTTGTATCTTTCATACGGGATTGTTAACTTCATTGGAGGAAGCATAAGTGAAAATAGAGCCTTAGGCGGCAGTGGTATCGACGCCGGAGCTTATCGTCTCAGTCGTTTCGGCGTCATGGAGCCTATCGATATGAGCCTTGGTCTTGACTTCGGCGGTGGTCTTGTCTTGGCCAGGACACGTACAACAATCGAAGACTGCACTCTCAGCGATAATGTTGTCGAGGGTATTAACGGCTCCGGCGGTGCAATCAGTTTCTATGGCGGAGAAGTCGCGCACCTGGTCAGAAACTGCCTCATAACCGGTAACTCCGCCACTGTGAACGGTGGTGCGATTTCCACCAACTACTTCGCAACACCCGAAATCAGGAATTGTACCTTCAGCGGAAACTCCGCAGGCAGTTTCGGCGGCGCAATGTTCTACGACTGGAGTTCCGACCCGACTATTGTTGACTGCATATTCGAGAGCTGCAACAGCCACGCAATATATGAGGAAGACTTTGGCAACGCATTTGTAATATATTCATTATTCCACAACAACCCGGACGGCGATTACGGGTGTAATGACCCTTGTGTAGGAACCCTTACCGGTCCTGAGCTTGATGCTAATAATATTGCCGGCGACCCGCTGTTTGTAACCGGGCTTTTCGGTGACTACTATCTTGACCAAGGCGCAAGTCCCGCCGTTGATAACGGCAGCGACGGTGCCGTTGACCTCGGCCTGGATACCTACACCACCAACCCCGACCCCAACGGCGCTACAGATATGGGCATAGTTGACATCGGTTATCACTACTACGACCCATGTGCTGTTGGGCAATTTACGCTAACGGTCAACGTAATGGACGACCATGGTCGGTTCCGCGTCGAGCCTTCATCCGACCTGAACGCTGTGCGGCTGACGTTCACCGAGAGATACTCGGCCGGCACACCGGTAACACTAATTAGCATCCCCGACCCGGGCTACCGCACAATCTGGTCGGGAGCCGACAACGACGCGTCAAAGGGCAATACTGTTGTTGCGATGTGGTCCGACAGAGACGTCGCCCTCCGGTTCGACCAGGCAAGAACAATTGTTGTCGGCAGCGACCCCAATTACACCTCAATTCAACATGCTATCCACGCTGCAGGTGATGGCGATGTTGTCATCATCCCAGCAGGTACTTATGCTTCTCCGTATCCGGGTTATCCACCTCCAATCATTACGGTCGTCGATAAGTCTATTGTCCTTACCGGCATGAATCCTGACGACCCCAATGTTGTTGCAGCCACGATTCTGGATGATTACTCCTTTACCATCTCGAACGCCGGCCCCGGGACGATAATTGACGGCCTCACCCTCAGGGACTGCAGGATGAGTATCAGTTCTTCCTCACCTACCATCCGGAACTGTATCTTCACTGACTGTGTAGTTTTTGGCGGCAATGGTGGAAATTACGCAAACATAGATGATGATGGCTATGATGGCGGCAGCGCCCAGGGCGGCGCAATACACCTGCTTAACAGCTCACCACTGCTTCAGAATTGCGCCTTTACAGGCTGCTCAGTTACCGGCGGTAATGGAGGAAATGGCGACGGTGGTAATGATGACCATCCTTATGGATATGACGGCGGCTGGGGAGGATGGGCTTACGGCGGTGCCGTCTATTGTGGAGACAGAAGCAGCCCGAGATTTGAGAGCTGCTCATTCACAAACTGCTACGCTCAGGGCGGCAACGGCGGCAACGGCGGCAACAGCATTCGGGGCACACACGGCGGAAGGGGTGGTAACTGGCAATGGGATCCTACTCTCGAGACCGGTCCACGTACCTATCCTGACTGGTACTGGTGGGATGGGTGGCAATATGCTGATTATGACGTCGACGGTAATTACAGGTCCTACCTCGACGAACCATACGGTTATTACAAAGACTACTGGAAATACAGCGGGTATGGCGGCGCCGTCTACTGCGAAAATGACAGCTCACCACAATTCTTAGACTGCAGCTTTGCCAACAACAGCACTTTTGGTGGCGTCTCCGGCGTAGGTGGCAGCAACTGGCCAACTCCGAACAGGAGCCTGAATATCGAAAACTTCGGCGGCGCAGTCTATGCCTGTTACAGAAGCAATCCCGAATTCGTAAACTGCTCTTTCAATAATAATACGGCTGATACATCAACCGTTGATGTACCCGACGATATCATTGTCAGCTATGGCGGTGCCGTCGCTTTCGAAAATGACTGCTCATTGACATTCGACGGCTGCACCATTTCCAGCGGCGAGGCCTGCATCGGCGGTGGAATATACGGGTCTATCGGCAGCCTCACGATTATAGACTGCAATTTCAGTGACAATATGGCTTATCATGGTGCAGGTTTATACTCCGTCGATGCCACGGGCACAATTACACAATCTGTCTTCGCTGACAACAATGCTTTCAGTGCTGTTGTTACTCCTGGGCCTAACGATCCCAACATACCTGTTGAGGTATTCGGCCGGGGTGGTGGTTATTATTGCCTCTCCTCTATCGTTGATATTACCGACAGCATCTTAACCGGAAACTGGGCACAAATATCCGGCGGAGCCATCTACTTCATCGGCAGCGACATGGACCTTTATGATAGTCCACTCCTGCACAACTGCCTGCTGACGGACAATAGCGCCGGCCGGGATGGCGGCGCCATATCATCGAACTGGTTCGCAGAACCGGTAATCTCCAATTGTACGATAGTCGGCAACCAGGTTACCGGCGGTGGTGGTATTGGATATGGCGGAGGCCTGTACAGCTCTTACGAGAGCAATGTGGACCTTATCAACAGCATTATCTGGGGCAATGACAGTAGTAATGAGGGCTCCCAGATTGCTGTCTGCACCGGCTTCGAGTTTGAACCGAGGCCGGCATCCGTTTCGGTTTCATACTGCGATATCGATGGCTGGCAGGAACCGAACGGTGCCGAATGGGTGAATCCTGATGCCGCCTTCGTTGATGTAGGGTGTTTCCTGAACTGGGACTTCAACAGTGTAATCGATTCCGAGCCGCTCTTTGTCAGTGGTTACCGTCTAAGTCAGATTGCTTCCGGGCAGGGCGCAAACAGCCCATGCGTGGATGTCGGCAGTGAGTTAGCAAGTATTCTCGGTATGGACACATATACCACCCGCGCCGATGCGGTCAACGACGTCAATTTTGTCGATTTTGGTTACCATTATTCTGTGTCCGGCGTGCAGTACGAATTAACAGTTGATATTATTGGGCCGGGTATAGTGGAGTATAAACCAGCCCCGCTTGATCCGAACGGCTTGTACAACGAGTATGCGATAGTAAGAGTGACAGGTATTCCTGAGCCCAACTACTACGTGAGAGGCTGGTACGATGTCAACGGCGTCCTGGTCTCCGGCAGCAAGAGACTTGAAGTAGTGATGGATTCAGATAAGGCCTTTACCGTTGAATTCGGGCTGCCAACCAAGATAGAAGTCTCAGGCGATCCGAATGCTCTCGCGCGGGCTGTCAATGCCGCAGGAAACGGCGATACACTCATTGTTGCCGCCGGTGCTTATAACGGCGATATCAACTTCGGCGGCAAACAGCTCAAATTGTTCAGTGTCAAACCTGACGACCCCAATGTCGTTGCTAATACAATTATTGACTGTGCAAACAACAGTCGCGGCTTTACATTCAATGGCGGCGAAGATGCCAATGTGGTTGTAGACGGCTTTACGATAATCAACGGCAGCGTTACCGGTGAGCCCGGAGGCGCCATATACATCGGTCCCAACAGTAAAGTGATTATTGTTAATATTTCTATAAGCAACTGCAGCGCCATCGGTGCTAATGGTGGTGCGATATTCATCGATGCTAACAGCAGTCCGACCATTACAAATGTTTCGATAAGCAACTGCGATGCCAATGACGCGAACGGTGGAGCGATATACGTTGGTCCCTACGGCGATCTGACTCTTACGAGTGTCAGGATAAATAACTGCAGCGTTACCGATGCCAACGGCGGCGGCATATATATCGACGCCAGCAGCACTGCGACACTGAGGGACTGTACGATCAGCAATTGCTCAGCTTTCGGCGGCTTTGGTGGCGGAGCCTTCTGCAACGTCAACAACTCGCTTGTATTTACCGACTGTAACTTCAGTGACAATGTAGCGACTTATGATGGCGGCGGCGTGTATTATGATACCAACTGCGTGTCAGAATTCACTGGATGTTCGTTTGTCAATAACGCAGCGGATGCATACGGTGGCGGAATCTACTCCGGCGCTAACTGCGAGTCAGACGTCAACGGCTGTGTGTTCATCAACAATACGGCGGTCGCGGATGGTGGTGGTATCCTTTATGACGCCAACAATGTAATACTCGCCCGTGACTGCAACTTTATAAGCAACTCGGCGAGCTACGGTGGTGGTTTGTGTTTCGACCCGAACTGCTCGGGAACAGTGGCTTCGGCCGTGTTGGAAGACAATATTGGAAACGAGGACGGCGGCGCAATATACTTTGCCGATTGTAAGATACTGGTTACCGACTGCAACATTACCAACAATACCGCTCTTCGCGGCGGTGGTTTGTATTGCATTGATTCTCCGGAATCGCAAATTGTTCGCTGTATAATCAGCTACAACGAAGCATACCGCATTGACTCTTTGGTCACTCAGGGCGGCGGTATATATTCGTTTGCCGGGCCGACGTTGATTGAAGATTGCGATATCAGTTACAATACGGCCAGGACGAGCGGTGGAGGTGTGTATCTGGCCGGTGAATATATGGGAGCTTATACCGGCCCGGTGCTGAAGAACTGCCTTGTAACCAATAATACGGCAGGCGCAGATGGTGGCGGTATTTCGGTCAATTGGCAGTCTGAGCCCAACATTAGCAATTGTACCATAGCTCATAACACAGTAACCGACCCGAACGGTAATGGTGGAGGACTGTACTGCTCCTATAAAAGTAATGTCAAGGTTATCGACTCCGTCATTTGGGACAATAGAGGTAATGACGGCGCTCAGTTTGCAGTAGCAAGCGGCGACCTGCCAAATCCACCACTGACTGCATCGCTTACGATTACATATAGCGACGTTGGGCCGCGGTACGATCCCAATGAGTCGCCTTTCTTTGCCCCTGAGGGTTCGGCTGGTGGTGGTGGTACGGGACAGACCGGCCCCGCTACTGTTCTTATAGATGGCCAAACCATTTATGACCAATTTGACCAAGGCGAGCAGTGGGTAAAAGTAATTGTGAGCCTGATTGAACCTGCCGACCTGCGGGCAGTGACAAACTGGGATTCACCACAATCAGTTAGCGAGCTTCGAACCCAAATAGACAATCGCCAGGACTATGTTTTGTCTTCACTTACACCTGCCGAGTTCACATTGAAGCAACGTTATGAAAACCTGGCAGGTTTCTCGGGTGAGGTTACAATTGATGGTCTTAACAAGCTGCTCAACGATCCCCTGGTGGCGCATATCGAGCCGGACAGAATTTTGTACCCGGCCCTGGCTCAGGGTATACCTTTAATAAATGCAACAGCAGTTCGCCAGAACTACAACGGTGAAGGAATGGCCATCGCTATTTGTGACACCGGTGTTGACTATACTCACCTAATGTTAGGTGGCGGCGGTTTTCCGAATGTTAAAGTAATTGGTGGTTATGATTTTGGTGACAACGACCCCGATCCAATCCCCGGTGGTATGACGTTTAGCACTGGGCATGGAACCTGCTGTGCCGGCTTAGCGGCTGGAGACCTGGGAGTAGTGGGTGATTATATTGGTGGAGTAGCCCACAATGCGAGAATCTACGCATTGAAAATATCCTCTGATACCTATGATGGGGCATTTACCGGGGACATGGTTGCTGCGTGGGATTGGTGTGTAACTCACAAGAATGACGACCCGCAAAATCCAATTATGGTGACGAGCACCAGCTTTGGTGGGGGGCGATTCTTCGACTCAGACACAGCCGACAATTTATCACCCGCTATGAAAGCCGCCGCCGACAATGCGAATGCGATTGGCATCACTGTCCTTGCCGCATCCGGCAATGATGGCTTTACAGATTCACTTGGCTGGCCGGCAGCCATTTCGAGCGTTATTTCTGTTGGAGCGGTATACGATACGACAGATCAAGTGATAGGTTATTCCAACACGGCTGATTTCCTGGATATTCTCGCCCCATCTGAAGACGCTTATACCCTTGATATTGTGGGTGCTGTTGGTTACGACCCCGGTGATTATTTCCCCTATTTCAATGGTACATCCGCTGCCTGTCCGTATGCAGCAGGAGCTGTAGCTTGCCTGCAGTCTGCTGCTGGAGGCAGCCTTTCAGCTCAAGCCGTGAGAAATTTACTGATAGCAACCGGTGACCCTGTTACAGATACTAAAGTTCCCATAACCAAGCCGCGAGTCAATCTGGGCGCGGCTGTCGCCGCTCTCTCATACGGAGCTGCAATCTATGTTGAGCAAGGTTGTATTCTCAACGGCTGGGTAGCTCCTGATACTAATAGCTACTGGGGATGGGACGCCAACACCTGGGATCCCAATAGCCATGTCATCGAGGAAGACCCGAATTTCATCCACGGTTACTATCTAAGTCAGTACGATGCCGGTCAGATAACAGAAAGCAATTGTGTCGATGGCGGTAGTACATGGGCGAGCAATGTTTTCGATATGAACACTTTTGACTATACCACACGCGTTGACGGCGTCAACGATGTCAACACGGTCGATATGGGTTACCACTACACGGAAGCTGTTGCCAAGTATGAGCTGACTGTTATTGTGCCGGATGATGCAAACGACCCCGGCATCCACGGCATAGTCGACGTAAACGGTGTTGATCCAAACGGCGTCTGGTACTACGAAGGTACACAATTGACTCTCACGGCAATAGCTGAGCCAGGCTATTACGTCAGGGGATGGTATGATGTCAACGATGTTTTACTTTCAACCAACACTACCTTTGATGTAGTAATGGATTCCAACCAGACGGTCGTCGTTCGGTTCAGACTCCCTGTTAAAATTGAAGTATCAGGTGGAGACGATGCGATCCAGCAGGCCGTAAACGAAGCGGAAAACGGCGACACACTTGTTGTTGCTGCCGGCACATATACTGGTGATATTGACTTCCAGGGCAAAGAGATTAGGCTGTTCAGCGTCAATCCTGATGACCCTAATATCGTTGCCCAGACGATAATTGACTGTCAAGACAGCGTTCGTGCCTTTACCTTCAGCGGCGGTGAAGATGCCAACACGGTCTTGGACGGCTTTACCATTGTCAACGGGGGCCTTTTCGGCCAGGCGGGTGGCGCTATATACATTGGTTCCGGAAGCAGTCCAACCATTGTGAATGTTGTGATAAGCGACTGCACTGTTTTTCTTGACAATGGCGGTGCCATATACATCGGTTCCGGCAGCAGTCCGACCATCATTAATGTTTCGATAAGCAACAGTACAGCCATTCTTGGTGATGGCGGTGCAATATATATTGGCACAAACAGCACACCGAGGTTTATAGACTGCTCAATTGACGATTCCCTTGCCTTTGGTTCCGGCGGTGCCGCTTACTGTGATGTCAACAGTGCGCCTGAATTTACCAACTGCGGCTTCGTCGATAACTTTGCAACCAGCGACGGCGGCGGTTTGTTCTACAATATTGAAAGCACATCAGTACTCAGTCAGTGTATACTGACTGACAATACAGCGGATTACGGTGGTGGAATCTACTACAGTATGGGTTGTGTATCAGATATAAACGACTGTATATTCACCAACAATTTCGCCTTTGAAGACGGCGGCGGTATTCTTTACGAGCCCAACAACGGCTCAATAATGGTTGCCGACTGCAACTTTACAAACAACTCGGGGACCTACGGCGGAGCTTTGTATTTCGACCCGAACTGCTCAGGGATAATTTCTGAGACCGTATTGTTTGACAATGATGCACAAGAAGATGGTGGGGCAATATACCTGGCTGATTCTAACATTGCCATTATCGACTGCAACAATATCACCTACAATACTGCTGCTCGCGGTGGCGCTTTGTATGCAATTGATTCTCCGGAAGCGTCAATAATCAACTGCGCTATCCAATATAACGAGGCTTCTCGCGCGTTTACTTATTTTGAGTACTACACTCCCAATCCTGATGCAAACCTGCCGCCCCTTCCTGGTGGTGATCCGAACGACCCGAATTCTATCATTATAGTGCGTCAGGACAGGTCCGGGGCCGCTCAAGGCGGCGGTATTTATTCATTCGCAGGCCCAACCTTAATTAACAACTGCGAGCTCAGCTACAATTCAGCTGGCTCTTCAGGTGGAGGTATATACTTCGCCGGCGGAGAGTATGACGTAACGAGACTTCACAACTGTCTGGTAACCAACAACTCTGCCGGTCGAGATGGTGCGGGAATTTCCAACAACTGGCAGAATGAATTGGCCATATCCAACTGCACAATAGCTCACAACACGCTTACCAACGTGATATCCTACGGTGGAGGCTTGTACGACTCTTATGAAAGCAATGCCGTAGTTACAGATTCTATCATTTCGGGCAACCTGGGTACAAGAGGCTCACAGCTCGCTGTATCCAGCGGTGACCCGCCGTCCCCCTTGCCCTCAAAGGTCAGGGTGACACACAGTGACATTAGCCTCGACATTGAACAAATGGTGGAACTGGTTGACACCGATGCCCCGCCGGTCATCCGACCCGGATTCAACAGTTATTCGGTGGGTGCTATCGACAACTTCCCGAGTCCGGGCGCCAATATGGGATTCAGCGTCAACTATTTCGGTTCCACCTATCGCTGGCTTTACGTCAACAACAACGGCAATGTGACGTTTGATGGGCCTCTGTGGTGGTTTACACCATTCGGTTTGACCGGCAATATCGGCACTTCGATTATCGCGCCGTTCTTTGCCGATGTGGACACAACCATGGGTAATGTAGTCACCTATGGTCCAGGCACTATCAGCGGCCGCAACGCCTTCGGGGTCAACTGGATCGATGTTGGCTACTCCTTCATGCACACTGATAAGATCAACAGGTTCCAGTTGGTCATCATTGACCGCTCCGACCGTGCTCCTGGCGACTTCGACATCGAGTTAAACTACGAGACGATCAATTGGGAAACCGGCGATTTCAGCGGTGGTATCAACGGGTTTGGTGGACAATCGGCTCGTGCCGGTTTCTCAAACGGCACCGGTAATCCCGGGACTTTCTACGAATTCCCTGGTTCCGGTATACCCGGCTCGTTCTGGACAGCAGTCCGACCGGTCTTATCTATGACAGCCGTAACAGTTCGGTTCCCGGACGTTACGTCTTTTCCGTCAGAAATGGGGCCGTCGACGTAGGACGGTTGTTGGGCACCCCCATCCATGTAGACAATGGCTGCACGCTCGACGGCTGGGACCCCTACGATGCCAATAATCCCCTGGATCCCAATGACCCGGATGGACCATGGGAATTGTGGACAGAGAACATCTGGGATGACCCGAACTTTGTAGTAGGTCCTTTGGGCGATTACTACCTGAGTCAAAAAGATGCCGGCCCACTACAATTGGTTGACAGTAATTGCGTAGATGCCGGAAGCACTGACGCCAATGACCCTAATATTAGCCTGCATACTTATACGACCAGGACCGACCTTATTCCTGACGCCAACAGGGTGGATTTGGGTTATCACTATCCACTGCGGGGGATAGAGCACGAGTTAATCCTTACTGTGATTGGCCCCGGTATGGTGATGATTGATCCCAACCAGCCTGACCCGTGCAATGTACTGTACGATCCCGACAACAACGTATACACATACAAATACTACACAGGTACCGCACTTATCCTGACGGCAACGCCTGATCCAGGCTATCGGGTCAAGAGCTGGAATGGTACCGACAATGATCCATCCTGGAATGTTAATACTCAGACATTAATAGTAGACGGCGACGAAACGATTGTCGTCGAGTTTGAGGAGGATAACACTACACTCCTCAAAGTCCCATTGGAGTATAGTACAATAGAGGAAGCTATAGCGGCTGCCCCTGAACATGACACCAAGATTATCCTGAGCAATGGAACCTACTATGTAAGTAATCCGGACGGCATTGATTTCCAGGGCAAAAGTATCACTCTGATGTCCCTTGACCCGGCTGATCCGGTGGTAGTAGCGGCTACGGTTATTGACTGCGCGGGCAGCAGATACTCTCCGCGACGTGTTTTCCACTTCCAAAGCGGTGAAGGCCCCAACACAGTGGTTGATGGATTCACCATCAGAGGCGGTTTCATAGCCGGTCCAACCGGTCTGCCGGGACGTTTCGGAATGCTGGCTCCTGAACCCTACGAAGCCGTCTGGAGAGAGGATTTCCTCAATTCGCCTCTCCCGCCACGTGCCGAAGGCGGGGGAGATGGCAGCGGCAGTGCCTATGGTGGTGGAATCCTGTGCGAAAACGCAAGCTCTCCCACCATCAAGAACTGTGTGATAACCGACTGTACTGTTGTCGGTGCTTACGGTGGTGACGGGGCCCCCGGGCGATCCGGAGGATTTAATTTCCTGCCGCCCGGAGCAACCGATGTGGAAGAAATTGACGACGGCCAGTGGGGTGGCAACGGCGGCGACGGCATCGGATACGGTTACGGTGGCGGTATCGCCTGTCTGAGTCGGAGCTGTCCAATTATCACGAATTGCGT
Organism: Planctomycetota bacterium; assembly: GCA_013349615.1. GTDB lineage: Bacteria > Planctomycetota > Phycisphaerae > Sedimentisphaerales > Anaerobacaceae > CS2-K091. The sequence goes on from DUZJ01000002.1 coordinate 23,883, forward strand.
CATCCAAAATAATATTGCCAGAGGCGGCTGCGGCGGCAACGGCGGGATCGGCGGCATAGCCGGTGGTAGCGGGTACGCAAGTAACGGCGGAAATGGCGGAAATGCCATAGGTGACGGTATCGGTGGCGGCATTTACTGCGAAAACGGAAGCGAGCCGGTCCTCACGAATTGCGAATTTATTAATAACCATGCGACGTCAGGTACCCCCGGAACCGGCGGTATTGCACGTTCGGGTGAGACGCGTGAATTAGTCTTCGGGCCAGTTGTTGCTGAAGGATTCGACGGACAGGCCTTTAGCTACGGCAATATAACCGGTGGTGCAATTTACTACCGAAACGCAGATGTAAACCTCACTGGTTTAACATTCTCGGGCAACCAAGCGTATCTACTGCAGCAAGTCATAGTTGACTCCGAGATAGTGCTCGTACCTACCATAGACGGCTCTTTCCAGTACCTTGCCTACACATACGAATCAATTCCCTCGTATACCACCGGCGGAGCTTTGGCCTCTGATATTCACAATATTGTTACCGTTGTAAACTGTGAGTTTATAGCAAACCTCGGCGGTGCTGTCCGCATAGACGCGAACTGCATCGTGGACTTCGACAGATGTTTATTCGAGGACAACACTGAGGCAGCCGAGGGCGGCGCAATTACCATCGCCGAACTTGGTTTTGTAGATATTAACGACTGCACGTTCAAGTACAATTCCGCCAGCACTAACGGCGGCGCCGTGCTTTGCAACAGCAACGCGGTCCTAACAGAGTGCTTGTTCCAGGGGAACCAGGCGGGGAACAATGGCGGTGCAATATATTCATATTATAATTATGCCGGCTCTGACCCCAACATTATCCCGACATTGAATATAAACCTGGAATCCTGCACCTTCTTAGGAAACGAAGCCGTTACCGGCGCAACCGGGCAGGGAGGGGCCGTATTCTTCCGAGATTTCAATGCCATAATGAATAACTGCTACTTCATGGAGAACAGCGCCAGGAGCGGTGGCGGGCTGTGCTTCACACTTGGAGACGTCACCATAACCGGAGGAACCATAAGTGGAAATACATCCATAGGCGGAGACTCTTACGAGATGGGTGGTGGGGTGCTATTCGCAAATACTCATGCGGTAATTGAAAACTGTATCATAAAAGATAATGTCGCCGAGGGTGCTATTAGAGGCTCCGGCGGCGCAATCAGTTTCTACGGTGGACACCTCACACACCTGGTCAAAAACTGCCTTATAACGGGCAACTCTGCAACTGTTAATGGCGGTGCGATTTCAGCCTATCTTCACGCGACGCCCGAAATCCGGAACAGCACATTCAGCGAAAATTCGGCTGGAACCCTCGGCGGCGCGATATTCTGTGACTGGGGTTCTGACCCAACAATTATCGACTCCATATTAGATAACTGCGATAGCCACGCTATTGTTGAAGAGGACGTCGGTAACGCAAGCGTATCAACTTCATTGTTCTACAACAATACCGACGGTGATTACGGTATTTATGACAGCAATACAGGGTTGACTACTACTACTGCCGGCGTTGACCTCGATGTTACAAATATCGAAGGCGCCCCGCTGTTTGTGACCGGACCGTTCGGAGGTTACTATCTAAGTCACATTGCTACCGGTCAGATGACTGACAGCAATTGTATCGATGCCGGAAGCGATGATGCGGACGCTCCCGATATCGGTATGGACACGTACACGACCAGTATTGACGGCGCCAATGACGTGAATATCGTTGACATAGGATATCACTACAGTGACCGGTTGCTTGCTCCGCGATATAAGTTGACTGTTATTCTCGTGGGCGGCCACGGCACGATCGAGGTAAACGAGCCGGATCCGATTGCTTCCGGACCTGCAGGTACTTATACTTACTATGCCGGCACGGTTGTAACGCTAATTGCCACACCCGAGTCAGGCTACCGGGTTGCAAGCTGGAGCGCCACCGATGACGAGCCGGGCTGGAATCTTAACACCATTAACCAGCCGAACTGGAATCGTAACAGCATAGACTTAACGATGTACAGCAACAGAATCGTAACTGTCAGGTTTGAGCCGGATGTCGGGCGTATCATCAAAGTCCCGTTAGAGTTCGGTACAATTGAGGAAGCTGTAGCGGACGCCGACCAACGAGCCACCAAAATTATAGTTGCTCCCGGAGTTTACTCCGTAAGCGACCCGAACGGTATCGACTTTGCGGGCAAGAGCATTACTCTGACGTCCACTGACCCCGATGACCCGAGTGTGATAGCGACCACGATTATTAACGCAGGTGGCAGCCGATACTTCCCGCGTCGTGCATTCCGCTTCCACAGCGGCGAAGAGCCCACTGCTGTAGTGACGGGCTTTACCATCAGTGGTGGTTATATGGTTGGTGCTAACGGACAGCCAGGCCGTTTTGGAATGCTTACGCCTGTGCCGTATCAGAATCAGACGTGGAGAGAGGATCTTACTCAGCCTCTCCCGCCACGTGCCGAGCGCGGCCAGGATGAGACCGCCGATGCCTATGGTGGCGGTATTCTGTGCGAGAACGCCAGCTCCCCGACGTTTACGAACTGCGTGATTACAGGCAATGTGGTTGTAGCGGTATATGGCGGTAACGGTGCTCGGGGGCAGACTACTCCGGTCCCACCCGGGGTGTGGGTCTGGCTGCCGCCGGGGGCAGAAGATTTGGAGGAGATAGCGGACGGTCAGTGGGGCGGCAACGGCGGTGACGGGACAGGTAACGGTTATGGCGGCGGTATTGCAATTCTTGGTCGCAGTAAGCCTGTCATCGTGGACTGCATCATACAGAACAATGCCGCACGCGGCGGCTTCGGCGGCGACGGAGGGGCCGGTGGCCGCGCAGCGCCTGATGGCTATTCAAGTAGCGGCGGCATCGGCGGCAATGGTTACGGCGACGGTTTCGGCGGTGGAATCTACGTCGAGGACGACAGCATGCCGATTATCAGGAATTGTAGGTTTATCAATAACCATGCTACGACGGGGCTGCCAGCTCCGGGTGGTCCTGCGGGCTGGGGTCAGCCTCGCGAATCAGTACCGCAACCGACGCCACCCCCGACTGCTTCGAATGGGTATGACGGTTTTGTCTCGAGTCCTGGTGGATTGGCCGGCGGTGCAATTTACTACAGAGACACCGATGTTGACCTGAGCGATTGTACGTTCATCGGAAACCGGGCCTATATAGCGAGCCAGACACTTGTCAGGGGGCAAGGGATACATGTCATAGGAAGGACGGAAAATCCCCTCGACTGGCTGGTCGTGCTGCCCGAGACATCGGTTTACACCAACATTGATCCGGTAAACTACTTCCATTATCTCGACCCCACGTATGAGCCGGCGCCGGTATATACCAGGGGTGGCGCCGTGGGTTCTGATGTGGGCAATACGGTTGCTTTGTCGAACCTTGAGTTTATCAAGAACCTCGGCGGTGCGGTGAGCTTCGAGCCGGGCTGCACCGTGGATATCGAGAGATGTCTGTTCGAAGACAACAATGATACCATAGCGGGCGGTGCAATCTTTATGGACGAGCTTGGTTCGGCCACCATCAGCTCGTGTGAATTTTTAGGTAATATAGCCACTTCCCTGGGTGGTGCAATCAGCACGGACAGTGACCTGACTGTTGTGGAGTGCTTGTTCAGCGAGAACCAGGCCGGCGGCAGAGGCGGTGCGATAGATGCATATTATGATGACCCCTTCGACCCCGACATAATCACGACATTGAGACTGAACTTTGAATCCTGCAGCTTCTTAGGAAACCAAGCCGTTGCCGTCACGACCGGATTGGGCGGCGGTGTGTATTCCCGTGACTTCATTGCCGTAGTCGACGATTGCTACTTCCTGGACAACACCGCCAGGAGTGGAGGTGCACTCCAATTAACACTTGGAGAGATTACAATAACCGGCGGGATGATAAGTGGAAATACATCCATAGGTGGTGTCGTTTACGAGATGGGCGGTGGTTTGTTCTGCTCCGATACTCCTGTCGTAATTGAAAATTGCATCATCAAGGACAATGTCGCCAAGGGTGTTACCGGCACCGGCGGCGCAATCAGTTTCTATGGTGGATACGTCACACACCTGGTCAAAAACTGCCTCATAACGGGCAACTCTGCAACTGTTAGCGGCGGTGCGATTTCGGCCAATCTTTACGCGACGCCCGAAATCCAGAACTGCACGTTTAGCGAAAATTCGGCGGGCAGCTTCGGCAGCGCAATATTCTGTGATTGGAATTCTGACCCAACAATTACCGACTCCATATTCCAGAACTGTAACAATCACGCAATATATGAGGAAGACGTCGGCAACGCAAGCGTATCAACTTCATTATTCTACAACAATACCGACGGCGATTACGGGATTTATGATCCCTGTACAGGGCAGACCGATACATATAGCGGTCCTCAGCTTGATCCTGATGCTAACAATATTGCCGGCGACCCGCTGTTTGTGACCGGGCCATTCGGAGGTTACTATCTTGACCAAAGCTCAAGTCCCGCTGTCAACAACGGCAGCGGCAGCGCTGTCGGCCTCGGCATGAACATTTACACCACAGACATAAACGAGCTTGCAGATGACGGAATAGTTGACATCGGTTATCACTACAGCATCGATGAGTTGCTTGCTCCGCGATATAAGTTGACTATTGTTCGTGCGAGCGACCACGGCACGGTTGAGGCGAACGAGCCGGAACCGATTACTTCCGGACCTGAACCCGGCACTTATACTTACTACGCCGGCACGGAGGTAACGCTAATTACCACACCCGAATCAGGCTATCGAGTCGCAAGCTGGAGCGCCACCGATGGCGAGCCGGGCTGGAATCTTAACACCATTAACCAGCCGAACTGGAATTGTAACAGCATAGACGTAACAATGAATAGCAACAGAATCGTAACTGTCGAGTTTGAACCGGTTGTCAGTAATATCCTCAAGGTCCCGGAAGAGTTCGCTACAATCGAGCAAGCCGTAGCGTACGCCAAGAGCGGCGACATAATCTTCGTAAGTAAAGGGACACACTACATAAGCGAACCAAACGGTATTGATTTTGCAGGCAAGAGCATTATCCTGACGTCCCTTGACCCGAATGATCCAGGCGTCGTAGCGCAGACGATCATTGACTGTCAAGGCGCCAAATACTCCCCGAAGCGTGCCTTCCGATTCCACAGTGGCGAAGAGCCCACTGCCATAGTGAAGGGATTTACTATCAGAAACGGTCTCATGAGCGGTGTGATCGGTGAAACCGGGCGGTACGCAGTTTACTATCCGCTTCCCTACCAAAACATAGATCCTGATGATGCCAGCTCCCCGCCTAAGGCTGAGCGTGGAAAGGACTCGATAGGCAACGGTTATGGCGGTGCAATCCTTTGCGAGAACGGCAGTTCTCCGACGATTATGAACTGCGTGATAACTGACTGTGTCATTACCGGTGCGGTAGGCGGTTACGGTAGTATAGGTGTCGACACTGACCCGGGATTGGATACGTGGTATTACATATTGTTTGATCTGAGTGAAGAGCAAGGTCTGCCGGCAATTCAGGACGGCCAGTGGGGTGGTGACGGTGGCGACGGTAGCGGTGTCGGGTACGGCGGAGCCATCGCCTGCCTTGACAAAAGTTCTCCAATCATTACCAATTGCATCTTAAGAAACAATGCTGCCAGAGGCGGCTGGGGCGGCACCGGCGGGGACGGGGGCAGCAGTCATCCCGATGTCGGCGGCGCCATGGGTTGGGGCGGCAACGGAGGCATCAGCTACGGCGGCGGAGTCGGCGGCGCCATCTACTGCGACGGCCGAAGCCTTCCGGTTATCACGGACTGCAACTTCATCGACAACTTCGCTACGACAGGTCCGATCGGAGTCGCCGGCCCGGCTGGCTCGGGCACCCCCCTTGACCCGGACACCGAGACAGGGTTCGACGGTTATGCCTATAACTATTACTTTGGCATCGGGCCTGGGTACGGGCCTTGGTACGGGCCTTGGTACGGGCCTTGGTATGGGCCTTGGTACGGGCCTTGGTATGGGCCTGGGTATGGATATATTGGTATTGCCGGCGGCGCTATATATTACGGCCAGGACTCGGATGCAAACCTCGTTAATTGCGAATTCTCCGGCAACAAGGCCTACGATACATACAGCGGCTACGACAGCACGTTGCTGAACCTGATGGAGCTGCCGTGGTACACCATCGGCGGCGCAGTGTATTCAGTGCCGGAGAATACTATTGTCATCAACAATTGCGATTTCACGGAGAATCTCGGCGGGGCTGTTTATTGCGAAACGGGTTGCCTGTTGGACGTTGACGACTGCCTGTTCGAGCAGAACTCTGATACGTTTACAGGAGGCGCCATTTACATACCAGGAGGTGGGTCCGCAGATATTGACAATTGCAGGTTCGTCGACAATTCCGCTACCGGCGACGGCGGCGCCGTCAGATGTTTCGGTGATGCGGACTTTGCAAGATGCGAATTCAGCGGCAACCGTGCGGGTGGCAATGGCGGCGCTATTGAGGCCTATTACGACACCGCCGATCCGAATACGCATGTCATATTGAGATTGAACTTCGAGGCCTGCGGCTTTGTTGGCAATAAGGCCGTTGATGACATATATGCCTATGGCGGTGCGGTGCATTTCCGGGACTTTGATGCTGTGTTCACTGATTGCCACTTCCTGAACAACACTGCCAAGAGCGGCGGCGGCTTGTTCCTCACGGTTGGAACCGTTACTATGAACGGAGGCATTATAAATGGAAATAGAGCCTTAGGCGCCAGTGGTATCGACACCAGTTACGCTCTTCAAGAGACGGTGCTTGGGATTGGATTGGCTCCCGGCGCCGCCGTCGGTGATGCGAGCAGCCTGTTCGATATGGTTGGGCGTTTCGGGGAAGCCCACTGGATAGACCTGAGTGCCAGCGTCAGCATGGGCGGTGGTATCGTCCTCGCCGATACAGCAGCGAAACTTGAGGGCTGTGTCCTTCAGAACAACACGGTCGAAAGTGTTAACGGGACCGGCGGTGCGATTATCTTATACGGCGGCAACGTGGAGCATCTGTTCAAGAACTGCCTGTTGACGGGCAACTCGGCGGAGGCAGAGGGTGGTGCGATTGCCAGTGCCATACATTCGATGCCACAGATTGCGAACTGTACTTTTGTGAATAACTCATCGGGCAAGGTTGGTGGCGCCGTTTACAGCGACTGGACTACCGAAGTCGCAATCAGCGATTCCATATTCGATAACTGCGGAAACGTCGCAATAGCGGAAGAAGACTCTGGCGGCGACGTTGTGGAGCACTGCCTGTTCAACAACAACCCTGGTGGTGACTACGGGATTTATGACGGCGTTACCGGGCAGATTGATATCAAGAGCGGTACCGACCCTAACATTGACCCTAACGGCACAAACATTCTGGAGGACCCGCTGTTTGTAGGCGGGCCACTTGGTGACTACTACCTCAGTCAGCTTGCGGCGGGGCAGTCGTCTGACAGCAATTGTGTCGATGCCGGAAGTGGTTATGCGAACGACCCCAATATCACTATGGACATTTACACGACCCGCACTGATGGGGACAATGATGTTGATGTTGTTGACATCGGTTACCACTACCCAAGCCATTTGGGGCTTGCGCAATTTACTTTAACATCAACGGTAGTGGGCGGCCACGGCACGGTCGAACCGGTCAGCGGAACTTACTATGACGGTACGCTCGTAACGCTAACCACCAGTCCGGAAACAGGTTACCGCGTTAGCAAGTGGACCGGAACCGCGAATGATACTTTGAAGGGGCCGAACAGCTTTGTTGTGATGCAGGCTGACAGGGACGTTACGGTTGAGTTCTCTCGGCCGCGGACGATTGTTGTCGGCAGTGACCCGAATTATACATCAATTCAACGCGCTATCGATGAGGCTGTTGACGGCGACATCGTTTTGCTGCCTACGGGCACTTATGACCCGCCATATCCAGGCCTTCCGGCCCCGCAGCTTACCATTATTGTTGATAAGGGCGTAACTCTCAGCAGCGTCAATCCGGACGACCCCGCCTGCGTGGCGGCCACAATTATCGATAATGTGATTTTTGAAATAGCTACTATTGATACGGAAGCAATCATTGACGGCCTGACTATCACACACAGCAGAATGCATATCAATTTCTGCTCGCCCACGATTCGCAACTGCGTCTTCACCGAGAACAACTGGTTTGGCATGGACGGAGATGCTGATGGTGACGGCTTCAACGGGGTCAGCGTAAATGGTGGCGCGATGACAATCTATAACGGCTCACCTATCGTACAGAATTGCCGATTCACAGACTGTTCGGTGACCGGCGGCGACGGTGCTCGGGGTGCGGATGGCGATCCTTATGGATTTGACGGTGGCTGGGCAGGCTGGGCGTACGGCGGTGCGGTTTACATTGGATACGGCAGCAGTCCGAAATTCGAGAAATGCTCGTTTGTCAATTGCTTCGCGCTGGGTGGAAACGGCGGCGACGGTGGTAATAGTCCCGTGCCAGGCCACGGTGGAAGAGGCGGCAACTATACGTGGTCTCCGAGCGAGGAGACAGGGCCGGGGACGTACCCGAACTGGTACTGGTGGGACGGCTGGGACTATGGTCCGTACGACGCCGACGGTTATCCCACATATTATGGTGGTTACTACAAGGACTACTGGAAGTACAGCGGGCACGGCGGCGCGGTCTATATTGAGAACGACAGTAATCCGCAGTTTATTGACTGCGACTTTGGGAATAACCATACGTACGGCGGTCTTTCCGGTTTGGGCGGGACTCCATGGCCGACTCCGGACGTACGGATGACAATTGAGAACTTCGGCGGTGCGGTCTATTCCTGTTACGGCAGCGCTGCGGAATTCACGAGGTGCAATTTCACCGACAATACGGCTGACCCGACTCTCGATGCGAGTACGTACGTGGGCTTCGATGCTCCCGAGGACGTTTACGTCAGTTACGGCGGTACGATAGCGACAGAAGACGGTGCGTCTGTGAAACTTGTGGACTGTGATATTTCAGGCGGCAATGCGAGTATCGGCGGTGGAATATACTGGTCTGATGCGGAGATGGAAATAATCGGCAGCGAAGTGAGCGACAGCACCGCGTACCACGGAGCAGGCCTGTACTCTGTCGAGGCCACAGGCACAATAACAAAATCTACCATCACCGGGAACCGTGCTTTTGCTGGCGCCCATCCTGCGATTGTCGACCCGAACTTCACCGCTCCTGTGATATTCGGTGAAGGCGGCGGCTACTATTGCCTGTCCTCAACCGTTGATGTAACTGATAGCATCTTAACCCGAAACCAGGCAAGCGCTTCCGGCGGCGGCATCTACTTCGGCGGCAGCGACCAGGACCTCTATAACAGTCCCTTCCTGCACAATTGTCTGGTAACGCTTAATAGAGCCGGCCGCGACGGCGGCGGAATATCAGTGAACTGGTTCGCAGAACCGGTAATCTCTAATTGTACAATAGTCGACAACCAGGTTACCGGCGCTGCTGGTGTGGGATATGGCGGAGGCCTGTACAGCTCTTATGAGAGTAACGTCGAGGTTATCAACAGCATCATCTGGGACAATGTCAGTAGTTATGAAGGCTCCCAGGTCGCGGTCTGCACCGGTGCTGAATTCGAACCAAGACCGTCCACTCTTACGGTTTCTCATAGCAACATCCAGCCGGATCCCAATGACCCGGATGCACTTGGCCCAACGGGGCTCGACCTTGTTTTCTGTATAGATTCAACCATCAGTATGTGGAATGAAATTGATGCCCTTAAGAATGCGATGACGGAAATCATCAATGGATTAGCGGAGAAAACCACCAATTTCAGGGTTGGCGTGGTGGAATATCGTGACTATCCACTTCCTCCGGATAATGATCCAAATCCAGCGACGGACCCGAATCTGTGGTTTATATTTAGAGATGTTTCACCGTTTACGAACGATGTCGGCTCCTTAACTGCTGCGATCAATAACATAGTAGCTGCGGATGGTCATGATAACTCGGCAGTTTATATGGCGTTGATGCACTGTATAGATGCTAATTCACTGGAGGCTGTGCTGGACGCCAATGGGCACAGTGACTGGATACTTGCCAACTCACCGGGAGTGGGTGAATGGCGCAGCGACGAAGGCATAGCAAGAATGATCATTCTTATGGGTGACCTGGGGCCCACCGACCCTGAACCTCATTCGGATTACACACATAACGATATAGTTACAGCAGCTAATGCCAAATCGGTACAGATTTTCTCGATCGCGGCAGGATACGGTGGCTACGGAAACACGATACCAGTTTTACAATCCTTCAACAATTTGGCTCTGGACACGGGAGGGCTGATGTTCGATGTGACTGCTGATCCAAGTCAAGTTGTTGACGCGATTACGGAAGCGATCTACATAATTGGCCGTGTAGGACCCATGATTTATGTTGAAGATACTTGCACGCTCTACGGGTGGGATTGGAATTCCGACAGCAATAGCTGGGACGCCAACAGCAGCACCGGTAACATCGCCGAAGACCCGCTCTTCGTTGCGGGTTACTATCTCAGTCAGCCTGTTACCGGGCGGTGGCAGGACCCGAACAGCCCATGCGTTGATGCCGGAAGCGGTGATGTAAATGACCCCAACATCGGTATGGACCGATATACTACACGCGTAGACGGCATTAACGACGTCAACACCGTGGATATGGGTTATCACTACAGCGAAGGACGCCCATGGTACACTCTGACTGTCAGTATCGTTGATGCTAACGGCCAGGTTTTAGACCCGAATCTTGCACCCGGCTATGTTGTCCCCGTCAGCACCGTAGTTTACCAGGGCGAACCTGACAATGTTGTAACTATCACAGCTTACCCAGACCCCAACTATCAGGTCAGTGCGTGGACCGGCACCGATGACGATTCAAATACCGCTAATACAAATACTGTAACGTTGGATAGGGACAAGCACGTTACCGTTGAGTTTGAGCTTGCTCCCTGGTACCAGCTAACAGTGGTTGTGCCCGGTGGCAATGGTTTGGTTACAGTTGATCCGAACGGTTACTTTTATCCCGATCGCACAGTAGTAACGCTTACTGCAACGCCCGACCCCAACTATCGGCTCAATGCGTGGACCGGTACTAATGATGATTCGTCTTTTGCCCTTACCAATACGGTAACCATGAACTCAGACAAAACTGTCACGGTTGAGTTTGAGATGCCGAGGAAGATTGAAGTCTCAGGCGGCGCCGATGCTATCCTGAACGCCGTTAACATCGCAAAGCCCGGCGATACGCTTGTCGTGGCTGCCGGCACTTATAACGGCGGTATCAACTTCCAGGGCAAACAGCTCAGACTGTTCAGCACCAATCCTGATGACCCGATGTTGTTGCCAGGACGATTATTGATTGTCAGTTCAGCGGTCGCGCCTTTACCTTCAACAATGGCGAAGGTCCCGAGACGGTCGTAGATGGCTTTACCATAATCAATGGCAGGCTTACCGGTGCGTCCGGCGGCGCTATATATATCGGTGCCGGCAGCAGTCCGACCATAGCAAATCTAATAATAAGAAATTGCGGTGTTACTTCTGCCAACGGTGGTGCGATATTCATCGGCTCCGGCAGCAGCTCGGCCATTGGGAATGTTGCGATAATTAGCTGTGCCGTCTCCGGCGGTGACGGTGGTGCAATATATGTCAGCACCGGCAGCAGTCCGAATTTCGTAGACTTCACAATTAGCAATTGCTCTGTTACTCGCGGCTCTGGTGGTGCAGTTTACTGCAATGTCAACAGCTCTACCATATTTACCAACTGTACGTTCGGAAACAACTCTGCGAGCTTCGGCAGCATAGTTGTTACCGACCCCAACGACCCGAATATCACCTGGGTGATACCCGGCGCCGGCGGCGATGGCGGCGGGGTCTACTATGGGCTTAACAGCACATCAACGCTCAGCCAGTGCGCGTTTACCGGCAACACAGCGGATTCAGCCGGTGGTGGAATCTATTGTGGCGACAATATCACATTGATATCCAACCAATGCACACTTACCGACAACACAGCGACCTTATCCGGTGGTGGAATCTACTACGGTGTCGAGTGTGTGTCGCAGCTGAGTGACTGTGTGTTTAGCGGCAATAGCAGCTCTGAAGACGGTGGTGGTATCCTTTACAGTGTTGACAACTCAATAACGGTTACCGATTGCAACTTCGCAGACAACTCGGCAGACTATGGTGGCGCATTGTATATCGACGAGAACTGTTCAGGAACAATTACCGATTCCGAGTTGTTCGGCAACGATGCGGCCGAAGACGGTGGTGGGATATACCTTAGCGACTCTGATGAGCTGGCGATTTCCGACTGCGATATCTCGCAGAATTTAGCTGCTCGTGGCGCTGGTATTTACGGCATCGATTGTCCAGGAACGTCAATTGTCGGTTGTACAATCAACAACAACGAAGCCTACCGAGTTGTTATATATTACGAGTACTACGAGCCCGACCCGAATGACCCGAACGTTCCGCTTAACCCGGAGGACCCAAGCGGCAACCCCAACGACCCGAATGTTATTGTTGTCGTAAAGCAGGACCGCTCCGGGATCGCTGAGGGCGGCGGGATATTCTCCTTCGCCGGCCCGGCGTTAATCAAAGATTCTGAAATCAGCCACAATACGGCCACAACCTCGGGCGGCGGTATGTATCTGGCCGGCGACTACCCAGAATCTGTCATCGGTCCGGAGCTCAGAAACTGCCTGGTAACGAACAATGCAGCAGGCAGAGATGGTGCAGGGATCTCGGCCAACTGGCAGGTCAAGCCTAAGATTTCTAATTGTACGATAGTTGATAATGAGCTCATAAGAATACCCTCTTATGGTGGAGGTCTGTACTGCTCTTATGAAAGCGAAGTGGAAGTTATCGACTCTATTATCTGGGGTAATACCGGTAATTACGAGGGCTCCCAGATTGCGGTAGCCAGCGGTGACCTGCCCTATCCACTACCTTCAACGGTTAAGATTACCTACAGCGACATTGAGCTTATCCAGTTGGATGCCAATGAACCCGGAGCAGGCGATCCGAATATGTTGACTGGGCCGACTGGCGATCCGTGTAATCCGGACTATTTCATTTACGGTGTTCTTGATGCTACCCAATATATGGGCGGTTCCTATGGCGGAGCACACGGTCCTGACGGATTTACCGGTCCTGACGGGATTGATAGACTCATTTTCGTTAGTAATACGTATGATTTCAATGATTTTACTTTCAGCACAATGGGCTACATTGTTACCGTTACCATTCCAGCCGGTACACATTCTGATACGCATCCGGCCAATCCTTACAGGACGGGTCCCATTGCCCCAAGAACATTCACCCTCGAGAGGTCCTTTGACCTTGGTGAAGAACATTATATTGGGGACTCTCAAAACGCATTCTACGTGGACATTGAAAAGAACGAAATCTACATTGGCGCCACTTACAGTGAAGGTATTCTAAAGTATGTGTTCGATCCAAATGCGGCGAACCCCGTCGCAGGTGGGCCTGCTGGCAATTACGTCTTCGACTCCATTGTTGCTCCGTCATGTCCCGGATGGCCGGACACGCTTGCCTATGACCCGAATAATGATATCTGGTATGCTGGAAACTGGGACTACGAGATTTATAAGTATGACGGCTCTCAAGGTCCTGACGGTAACTGGGAACTGGCATTTACGTCCTTCCCGTATGCACCGGTAGGAGGTCGTCTGCAGCACCACGATGGCTTGGCGTTTGTCAACGGGTACCTGTTCCTCGCTGATATGTACGGCGACTGGATTATGCAATACCTCCCGGATGGCACGCTGGTGAACGTTTACTATCATGAACCGCTTGGCCGCGACCTTGAAGGCATGGGATGGGGGGCATTGGGACACTTCTGGTCCGGTTCATTTGAAGGTAAGATTACCGAGTTTGGTGGCGGTGCATTACAGATTGGGGTTGGCGGCGTACTTCCTACCACCCCGCCCATCTATGTTGAAGAGGGTTGCACACTCAATTGGTGGGAACCCAACGAGCCCAATAACTTCTTGACGTGGGATGTCAATAGCTGGGACCCGAACAGCCACAATATTGCAGAAGATCCGCTCTTCGTTGCTGGTTACTATCTCAGCCAGCCTGTTGCCGGGCGGCAAGACCCGAACAGCCCATGCGTTGATGCCGGAAGCGGTGATGTAAGTGACCCCAACATCGGTATGGAGCAATATACTACACGCGTAGACGGCGCCAACGACGTCAACAAAGTGGATATGGGCTATCACTACAGCGAAGGGCTGACTCAGTACTATTTGACCGTCAGCGTGGTTGATGCTAACGGTATGGTTGTTGACCCGAATCTTGCCTACGGCTATGTCGATCCGAACTGGGCCATAGTCTACGAGGGTTATGGTGATAATGTTGTAACGCTCACTGCATACCCAATAGATCCGAATTATCGGGTCAGGAAGTGGACCGGCACTGACAATGATGCAAATATCGCTACAATCAATACGGTAACAGTCAATAGCGACAAACACGTTACCGTTGAGTTCGAGTTGACTCCTGTGTACCAGCTAACCGTGCTTGTGCCCGGTGGCAATGGTTCGGTTGCAGTTGATCCGAACGGTTACTTTTATCGTGATCGTACAGTAGTAACACTGACTGCAACACCCGATCCCAACTATCGGCTCAAGGCGTGGACCGGCACTAATAATGATTTATCTTTTGCTCTTACCAATACGGTAACCATAAACTCAGACAAAACTGTCACAGTTGAGTTTGAGATGCCGAGGAAGATTGAAGTTTCAGGCGGCGCTGATGCTATCCTGGACGCCATTAACATCGCAAAGCCCGGTGATTCACTTATCGTGGCTGCCGGCACTTATAACGGCGGTATCGACTTCCAGGGCAAAGAGCTTAGATTGTTTAGCACTAATCCTGACGACCCGAATATTGTTGCGCAGACGATTATTGATTGTCAGCAGAGCGGCCGCGCCTTTACCTTCAATAATGGTGAAGGTCCTGAGACAGTTATAGACGGCTTTACAATAATCAATGGCAGCCTCTCCAGTCAACCCGGCGGAGCTATATATTGTGGTTCCGGCACCAGTCCGACTATTGTAAATCTAATAATAAGCAATTGCAGGGTTAGTTTTTCGAGCGGTGGTGCGATATTTATCGATTCCGGCAGCACTCCGAGCATTAACAACGTTACGATAAATGACTGCAGCGTTTATCTCGGCGTTGGTGGTGGTGTATGTATTAATACCGAGACCAGTATTACGCTCAGTTACTGCACAATTAGCAATTGCAGAGCTTTTGGTGGCTCCGGTGGGGCTGTTTACGCAGTTGCCGGCAGTTCGCCTACGTTTGTCGGTTGTAACTTCAGCAGCAGTAGGGCCGCCAATGGTGGCGGACTCTTCTTCGGCCTCGATAGCACGTCAACGCTCAGCCAATGCTCATTGGCTGACAACACTGCGTTTTATGATGGTGGTGCAATCTTCTACAGCTCGGGCTGTGTGTCAGAAATGAACGATTGTACGTTAACCGGCAATAGCGCTAATGAGGATGGAGGTGGTATCGGTTATGCCGCTGACAACTCGATAATGATTGTCGGCAGCAACTTTGCAAGGAACTCGGCGCAGTACGGTGGAGGATTGTATTTCGACCCGTCCTGTTCAGGGACAATTGCGGAGAGTGTATTCCTAAACAATATCGCGACCGAAGACGGAGGTGCGATATACCTTAGCGATTCTGATGAATTGGCGATTTCCGACTGCCGTATCGCGTACAATTCGGCTGCCCGTGGTGGTGGTATCTACGGCATTGATTGTTCTGATTCGACCATTATCGGCTGCTCAATCACCAACAACGAAGCTACGCAGGGTGCTGTATGGTACGAGTTCTATAACCGCGACCCGAATGACCCGAATTTGCCGATAGGCCCGCCCGATCCCAATGGTAGCTTAGATGATCCAAACTACATCGCTGTCCCGCAGACGAGTGGCACTGGGATAGCTCAAGGCGGCGGTATATATTCGTTCGAGGGTCCGAGTCTGATAGCTGATTGTAACATCAGTTACAACACGGCCAACACTTCAGGTGGAGGTGTGTACCTCGCTGGTGACTTCAGTCCAGAGTTGAGGAACTGTCTGATAGCCGACAATAGGGCAGGCAGAGACGGCGGAGGTATTTCAGCTAATTGGCAGGTGAACGCTTTCATCTCTAATTGTACGATAGCTGATAACGAAGTTATGGGACTGCTTTCTTTTGGAGGAGGCCTGTACTGCTCCTATGAAAGCAATGTCGAAGTTATCGACTCCATCATTTGGAACAATTTGGGCAGTCCCGGTACTGAGGGCTACCAGGTTGCGGTAGCGAGCGGCGACTTGTCTTATCCGCTGCCGTCGACGGTCAATATTACTTATAGTGACATCGGGCCATCCGAAGTTGGAGCGGGTCCCACCCTGGATCCGAATTTGCTTGACCCGAACATGCCGGACTACTTTATTTACAGCACTTTTGATACAAGTGTTGACCACAACTGGCCTGGCTCTTATGGCATTGACGGATGGGTGGGCAGCGATGGAATCCACAGGATTATTCACTATAGTGGTCCAAAGGAAATTGATCTTATTAATTCAATCGCCTATATTCACACTGTTACCGTCCCGCCCGGTGCCGATTTCCATTCGCATCCGAGCAATCCTTATTCAACCGGACCTATCGCCCCAAGAACACGCACCCTTGAAAGGACTTTCGACATTGGCGTGAGCCTAAGCCATGGTAATGAATTCTGGGTGGATGCCGCCACTAACGAGATATACATAGGGGCCGCCAGATACGGCATTCGAAAATTTGTATTCGACCCGAACGCGAACAATCCTGTAGCAGGCGGGCCTGCGGGCAACTATGTGTTCGACTCCATTATTGCTCCAGCAAGTCCTATTGATGAAGACGGCTGGACAACGCAGACACTCGCCTATGACCCGGATAATGACATATGGTATGCCGGGGCGATATCCTATTACTGGTACGAGGCGGACAGGACAATATGGAAGTATGACGGGTCCCAGGGGCCTGACGGTCAATGGGAGATTGCATTTACGTACGAAGAAGGTGATCACCACGATGGAATGGAGTTCATCAATGGGTATCTGTTCCTGGCTGACAACCAAGGTGACTATATTTTCCAGTATACGCCGGACGGCACGTTGGTTAACACCTTCTATTTTGAGCCTCTTGAGCACATGCTTGAAGGGATGGGATTTGGCGCATTGGAACACTTCTGGGTCGGCTCACATGGGGAAGTAGAGGGGGTAGGCAGTAGGATTACAGAGCTCGGTGGCGGACTTTTACAGATGGGACTTCAAGGAGGAATATTAGGTTTCCCCATCTATGTTGAGCAGAGCTGCACACTCGACGGGTGGGATTGGGACCCCAACACACATCTCTGGGACCCCAACAACGCCGACAGCAACAACATTAGCAAAGACCCGCTCTTTGTTGCCGGTTACTATCTAAGCCAGATTGCTGCCGATCAAGACGTAAACAGCCCATGTGTCGATTCTGGAAGCGCCGATGCCAATGAGCCTAATATCGGCATGCATACATATACCACCAGAACCGATGGTGTCAATGACGTCAACATCGTCGATATGGGTTATCACTATAGTCAGGGGCTCACTCGGTACGTGTTAACTGTCAGTGTGGTCGATGCTAATGGCGTGGTTGTTGTTGAGCCGAATCTTGCCCACGGCTATGTCGAGCCGAACACGGCCGTAGTCTACGAGGGCTACGAGGACAATGTAATAGAGCTCACTGCGTATCCCGGTGTTAGCTACAAAGTAAAGAAATGGACAGGCACTGATGACGATACCATAACCGGCCGCCACAACACCGTCACTTTGACCGAAGACAAACACGTTACCATTGAATTCGAGCAGGCCCCTCTGTACGATTTGTTCCTGTACGTAATTGGCACCGATGCGAATGGCACGCTGGAACCGGACACCCCCTGGATTGACTACGATCCAAATCTCGGTCCCTACGGTGCCTACCAGTACTATGCCGGCACCGAGGTTACCCTGGTTGCAAAAGCCGACCCGAACTACGAAGTCAGATATTGGTTCGGAACTGATGATGATTCGTCCAAAGAATCAAACAATATTGTAACCATTGATAGTAATGAGTATGTCGCAGTCGAATTCGGGAGGGTTGGGTACAATATCATTAACCTGTACGATGAGAACATGGTTCTTGACCCTCGCAGCCCGTTCCCAACGATTCAAGCTGCCGTTGACGCAGCGGGGAATAACTACACGGTGGAGCTCACGCCAGGCGTCTATTTCGGTGTGGGTAATTATGACGTCAATCTGCGAGCAGGTTTGGACCCGAACGAGGTCAGACCGATAACTGTCCGCAGCACCGACCCGACCGATGCCGAGACGATAGAGAGTACCATTATTAACTGCAGGGGTTCAGGCCGAGCCTTCATATTCAATAGTGGAGAAGAGCCTAACAGCTATACCATATCGGGTCTTACCATTAGTAACGGCTTTGCTGCCTACGGCGGCGCCATACTATGCGACGGCGCCTCACCAACAATAAGGAATTGCAGGATAACAAATAATTATGCTACCGGTGATGGCGGTGCAATCTATTTGACAAACGCTTCACCTGTAATCATCAATACTGAGATTACCGGAAACATCGCAGGTGGATTTGGCGGAGGTATCTACGCCCAGGCAGACTCCGTTCCTGAAATTATCAACTGCTTAATCGCTTTCAACTATTCAAGCAATATTGGCGGTGCAATGTACCTGTACGAGTCGGATGCTATCATCAGGCTCTCCACTATCGCATACAATTACGGCCTGGCCCTTGAGGAAAATAACTACGGACCCATCCCCATCGGCGGCGTTGCCGCTCGCGACTCCGACCCGGATATTAGTCACTGTATCATAGGACTCAACGGCGGTTATTATTATGGGCCGCCGGGCGACTATTTGTATGGTTATTGGGGTAGTAACTTATATGCCGGCGACGACCTTTACGAGTGTTCGGCAACATACTCTTGCATCGAGAACGGCGATGGCGGCGACGGCAACATAGACGATGACCCGCTGTGGATATCCGGCGGCCTTGGCCCCTTCTACCTGAGCCAGACCCAATCCGGCCAGCCAGCCACCAGCCCCTGCGTGAATGCCGGCGAACAATATATTCTGCAAGATCTCCAGAGCACGTACAATTTGGGTAACATGACGACAAGCATTATGAATTACGCGGATGTTGGCTACGCCGACATGGGCTACCACTATCCGTTCTTTACAGGTCCGCCTATTCAGTACAGCCTGGTGGTTGTTGTTACTGGTAATGGCCGCCTCGAATATACTTATTATGACTATTACTATACTGACATTAACGACTACGACGTCAACACTGTTGTTGGACCGAACGAATCACCCGCAGTTGCTTACTTGAGGCCGGGCACATCGGTACAGCTCAGGGCCATACCAGACCCCAACTACCGTGTCTTCAGCTGGACCGGCACAAATGATGATACATACTTCGGCCTGACCAACAGTGTTACTATGTACGGCAGCAGGTATGTACTTATTGAGTTCGAGCGGGCTGTCAAGCGAGTTTTGGACGTGGCCGTCGACGATCAATACCCCTACATAGCAATTCAAGAAGCCATAGATGACGCAAGAGATGGCGATGTAGTTCTCCTTCACAGCGGCACCTACGCCGGTACCGGCTTTGAGGTCATAGGCAAGAACATCACAATTACAGGCACCAATCCTGACGACCCCGATGTTGTTGCATCTACAATTATAGATTGTACCGATGAGATCAATGGCGGTATCCACATCCTTGGCACCCCCGGAGGTACTTCCGTGCTCAGTGGCGTTACAATAATGAACTCACATTTCGAACCACGGAGACCCTATGCTTCAGAGGGTGCTGGTGCCCGCGGCACCGATGGTGCGGACAACCTGCCTTATGCTTACGCCTATGATATGTACGGTACAGGTGTTTTTGATATGCGCAATGTTTATGTCAGAAGCAATGCCGCTCTTACTGTCATCGGGAACCACATCATCACCAATTGTATTATCAGAGACTGCTCGGTCACCGGAGGCGAGGCCTTTTATGGTAACGCCGGTAATGCGGAATACATGGATGGTGGTAACGGCGGTAACGGCGGCTTTGCCGGAGGTGCCGGTATCTTTATCGGCGACATCTACGATTACTATTATGAAGACGTGCTCATCTACGACCCCAATTATCCCAACGATGTCAACTATGCAATGTATGATTATGAACAACATATGATAAGCTGGGGAAGTAGTCCACTTATTAAGAACTGTATAATTGACAACTGTGTGGCAATTGCCGGTGATGGCGCAGACGGTGGGACCAGCGGCGCGAGAGCTACCGGCGGCTCTGGAGGCGTACCCGGCCGGGCCCTCGGAGCCGGAATATACTGTGATGTGAACACGAGCCCAACATTCGAAAATTGTACGGTCACAAACTGCAGTGCCGTTGGTGGTAATGGCGGCAACGGCGGCGATGGCGAAGCTGGATATGGCTTTGGCGGCTATGGCGGATTGAGCTATGCCGACCCCTTGCAGCCTGACCCTGAAAGCTTTAGCGCGTATGGTGCCGGTGTCTATTGCGGCATTGGGTGCGAGCCTAACTTCATTAACTGCACAATCAGCGATAATGTTACCGATGGCAGTGTAAGCGGAATAGGTGGCCTTAACATGCCCAGCTATAGGCGACAACAGCCGCTAAGAAACTACAATATCCCAAGCTACGGTGCCGGCCTCTATTGCGACAGCGGCTGCTCGTCAACATTTACAAACTGCACATTCCAGGGCAACCGCACTACCTATTATGGCGACTTGTACAGCGGCTACGGCGGCGGCGTATGCTTCGATGGCGGTAAAGATTATGATTATTACTTAGGCTATGGTTTCGACTATACTATTGGTTCAAGCTCCTACTATTCGAGCTATCTCTTTGATGCTAATTTTGTGAGCACTGTTTCAGCTACACTTACCGATTGTCGATTCAGCGGCAATTCCGCCTCTGTGGGCGGCGGTCTCTACGCGGTCGTGTCAGACGTGAATATTGTGGACTGCAATTTCGCCGACAATACATCCTATATTGGCGGCGGCCTGTGCTTCAACGAAAGCCTCACCTGTATTTCCGGTTCCACTATTCAACGCAATATTGTTTCTGCGGACGCTGACCCCAATGTGATGTTAGACCCTAACGATCCTAACGGCCCCAGCGGAGTTGAATTTGGCGCTGGTGGCGGTATCTATTGTTTGGCAACCGATACCCTGATGCGAACCTGCGACATCAGCTATAATTTTGCCAGCGGCTCTGGTGGAGGTGTGTATCTGGCCGTTGATCCAAACTTTGAATCCGGCGGGGACCAGGTGCTCAAGAACTGCCTGATAACCAACAACATAGCAGCCAGAGACGGTGGCGGGATTTCTGTTAACTGGTATGCCCAACCAGTAATCTGCAATTGTACAATAGCTGATAACAATGTCAGTGAGCCGAACGGTTACGGTGGAGGTCTGTACTGCTCCTATGAAAGTCATGTAGATGTTAACGACTCCATTATCTGGGGCAACTGGGGTAATGTTGGAATTAAGGGCTCCCAGATTGCTTTATGTAGCGGCGACCTGCCCTATTCGCTGCCCTCTTCTATTACCGTTTCCTACAGTGATGTTCAAGGTTGGAAGAATGCCAGCGGCCCCAACCGGATTGATGCTAACGCCGTTTTCGTTGACCCGGGCATTGACGCCAACGATTTCGTGCACTGGGACTTCAATACCGTTATCGACGACGACCCGCTGTTTGTCAGTGGTTACTACCTGAGTCAAATCGCCGCCGGTCAATCGGCCGACAGCAATTGCATCGATGCCGGAAGTGCTGACGCATCATTGGTTGCTCTTAATGACATCAATGAGCCGAACATCAGCCTGGCTCAATACACGACACGCATAGACGGCGTCAACGACGTCAACATCGTGGATATGGGGTATCATTATCCAATTGTTCTGTACCGGTTGACTGCCTATGTAGCAGGTGGTAACGGCAGTGTCGTTTTCGACCCGAACGGCCGTCCGGATACCGATCCAAACAGCCGGCGGTATAACCAGCTCGCGACAGTAACACTGAAGTCAAAGCCTGACCCGAACTATCGTGTCCAGGGATGGTACGATGTCAACGACGTCTTACTCTCTACGGGCAAGAGCCTCGAAGTGCTGATGGATTCCGACAAGGTCTTCAAGGTTCAGTACGAGCTGCCTAATATAGTCCCGGTCTTCGGTGGCGGCAACGCCATACAGCAGGCCGTTGATGCAGCATTGAGCGGTGATACTCTTATTGTCGCTGCCGGCACATACGACGGCGATATCAACTTACAGGGCAAAGACATCACAGTAGTCAGCGCCAATCCTGATGACCCTGGTATTATTGCCCAGACAATTATCGACGGCCAGCAAAGCGGGCGCGGCTTTATCTTCAATAGCAACGAAGGTCCAAACACCGTCATAAACGGCTTTACGGTAATCAACGGCAGCGTTACAGGCCAGGGCGGCGGCGGCATCTACGTTGACGTCAACAGCAGTCCGACCATTAAAAACGTTACTATAAACAACTGCAGCGTTACCGGCGCCGACGGTGGTGCAATATATGTCGATGCCAACAGCAGTCCGAGATTCATAAACTGCCTAATCACGAATTGCTCCGCTGATAACGGCGGCGGCGTCCATTGCGATGTCAACAGCTCCCCGCTCTTCTACCACTGCACATTCGGCAACAACTCTGCTGCCCAAATGGGCGGCGCTATGCTCTGTGACCCCAATGTCTCGATAACCGTCGAAGACTGCAATCTCATAGACAATTCAGCGAGCTTCGGCGGCGCCTTGTATTGCGCAGCCAACTGTTCAGGAGCGATTATCAACACCATATTAGAGCGAAACTATGCGAGTGAAGATGGTGGTGCAATATATCTGGGCGAGGCTAACGACCTGTCAGTTACCGACTGCAATATCTCTTACAATACGGCCCTGCATGGCGCAGGCTTATATTCACTCGGTTCTTTGAATCTGACAATTAGCGGATGTGAGCTTAGCTTTAACCAGGCCCCTCTCGGCTTCGTTCACCCGAATACCTCGATAGTCGGCCAAGGTGGTGGAATGTATTGCTTTGCTACAGAGGCAGTAATCAGGGACTGTGTCTTAAACGAGAATACTGCCAATACTTCCGGCGGCGGTATGTATCTGGCCGGAGAGTCGGATTACATCGAGATTATAAACTGCCTGATAACCAATAACGCAGCGGGTAGAGATGGCGGTGGTATTTCCGCCAACTGGTATGCTGAGCCTAACATCGCAAACTGCACATTCGCCAGCAACGCGGCACCGGGCACCTTCGGGCAACCCGGCTACACCGGCTTCGGCGGCGGCCTCTACTGCTCATATTACAGCAAGGTTGAGGTCATCGACAGCATCCTCTCGGACAACAATGCACTCAATGGCCTCGAAATCGCCGTCGCCACCGGCTTCGAACCGGCAACACTTAAGATTTCATACAGTGATGTTCAAAGGTGGCAGATTGATGCTAACGCCGTTTTCGTTGACCCGGGCATTGACGCCAACAATTTCGTGTACTGGGACTCGAACACCGTTATCGAAGATGACCCGCTGTTTGTCAGTGGTTACTATCTAAGCCATGTTGATGCCGGTCAATCGGCCGACAGCAATTGCATCGATGCCGGAAGCGGTGATGTAAATGACCCGAATATCGATATGGCAGGATATACGACACGCATAGACGGCGTCAACGACGTCAACATCGTGGATATGGGTTATCATTATCCGATTGTTCTGTACCGGTTGACTGCCTATGTAGCAGGTGGTAACGGCAGCGTCGTTTTCGACCCGAACGGCCGTCCGGATACTGACCCGAACAGCCGGCGGTATAACCAGTTCGCGATAGTAACACTAAGGTCAAAACCTGACCCGAATTATCGTGTCCAGGGGTGGTACGATGTCAACGACGTTTTACTCTCTACCGGCAAGAGCATTGAAGTGGTGATGGATTCCGACAAGGTCTTCAAGGTTCGGTACGAGCTGCCGAATGTAGTCCAGGTCTTCGGTGGCGGCAACGCCATACAGCAGGCCGTTGATGCAGCATTGAGCGGTGATACTCTTATTGTCGCTGCCGGCACATACGACGGCGATATCAACTTACAGGGCAAAGACATCACCCTGGTCAGCACCAATCCTGATGATCCCGTCATTATTGCCCAGACCATTATCGACGGCCAGCTAAGCGGGCGCGGCTTCATCTTCAATAGCAACGAAGGTCCAAACACCATCATAGACGGCTTTATGATAATCAATGGCAGCGTTACAGGCGAGGGTGGCGGCGGCATTTACGTTGACGTCAACAGCAGTCCGACCATTAAAAACGTTGCGATAAATAACTGCACCGCTATTGGCGCCGACGGTGGTGCAATATATGTCGATGCCAACAGCAGCCCGAGATTCATAAACTGCCTAATCACGAATTGCTCCGCTGATAACGGCGGCGGCGCCCATTGTGATGTCAACAGCTCCCCGCTCTTCTACCACTGCACATTCGGCAACAACTCTGCAGCCCAGGTCGGCGGCGGAATACTCTGTGACCCCAATGTCTCGATAACCGTCGAAGACTGCAATTTCACTGACAATTCAGCGAACTTCGGCGGCGCCTTGTATTGCGCAGCCAACTGTTCAGGAGAGATTATCAACACCATATTGGAGCGAAACGATGCGAACGAAGATGGTGGTGCGATATATTTTGCCGAGGCTAACGACCTGTTAGTTACCGACTGCAATATCTCTTACAACACGGCCCTGCACGGCGCAGGCATATATTCACTCGGTTCTTTGAATCTGACGATTAGCGGATGTGAGCTCGCCTTTAACCAGGCTCCTCTCGGTTTCTTTGACCCGAACGACCCGAATGCCTTAGCGGTAATTGGCCAGGGAGGTGGAATGTGCTGCCTTGCTACAGAGGCGCTCATCAGGGATTGCGTGTTAACCCACAATAGCGCCAATACTTCCGGCGGTGGTATATATCTGAGGGGAGAGTCGGACTACATCGAGATTATTAACTGCCTGATAATCAATAACCTGGCGGGCAGAGACGGCGGTGGTATTTCCGTTAACTGGCGCGCTGAGCCTAACATCGTAAACTGCACATTCGCCAGCAACGCGGCACCGGGCACCTTCGGACAGCTCGGCTACACCGGCTTCGGCGGCGGACTATACTGCTCATACCACAGTAACGTCGAAGTTATTGACAGCATCTTCTGGAACAACTATGCCCTTATGGGTTTCGAGATCGCCGTTGCCACCGGCTTTGAATTCGACCCGATACCGGCAAAACTTATGCTCTCTCACAGCGATATCAGGCGTGTCGCGCTCTCTGTCTGGGTTGACAGCGGTTGTATCCTCTGGGACCCCAACGACCCGAGCAAACGGACACCATTAGATGTCAGTCATCCTGATGCTCCCTGGCTTGGCAGTACCAACAACATCGACCTCGACCCGCTCTTTGTAACGGGACCGCTTGGTAGTTATTATCTCAGTCATATCGGCGCCGGACAGGATACAGACAGTCCTTGTATCGATAAAGGTAGTGAGCTTGCACTCTATCGCGGCCTGACAGAGCGATACACCACCCGCACCGATAATTTACCCGATGCAAAAGAGGTCGATATGGGCTATCACTACACAATCAGGCCGGAAACAGAAGAATGCAGACTCTGTGACCTGGACTATGACGGCGTCATCGATTTTAATGACCTGGCAGTATTTGTATCGCACTGGCTTGATGATGGCTGTTTAGGCAGCGACGCCGGCTGCAAGGGCACTGACTTTACGTTCGATACATTCGTTGACTTTGCAGATTATGCCTTCTTCGCCAACTGCTGGCTCGTCGAAGACGTCTGTGCTCCGGTCCCCAATCCGAGTGAGTGGCTGATTCGGCCTTATATGACGACTACAACGGCTCCTTACACAATCAGTATGACTGCCAGGACCGCCTTTGACGGCTGGGGCTGGCCGGTACAGTACAACTTCAAGGGTGTCGTCGGCAGCAGCCACGAAAGCGGCTGGCAGGACAGCCCCACCTGGCAGGACACCGGCCTCGACCCCAACGTTTATGGCTACAGGGTACAGGCGAAAGACGCATTAGGCAACGAGACGCTGTGGTCGGTCATCGGCTATGCAGGCACGGGAGACATAACACCGCCGGCGCCGGAGCCTGCCTGGGATTACTTCAACAATGGCGAACCTACGGCTATAAGTCCAAGCTCCATTACTATGACGGCCACCATCTCCTCCGATGAGAGCGGCGTAGAGTATTACTTCGAGGCCACAACACCTGGCGGACATGACAGCGGATGGCAGGACGAGCCCAATTATACAGACGTCAACCTTGTTCCCAACACCATGTACTGCTACAGGGTCGCGGCAAGAGACAAATCCGCCAATGCTAACCAGACCAACTGGTTCCCGCCGCCCCCAATGTCGGCAACCTGTGTAACCACGCTTCCACCGCCGGATGTGAAT
This sequence comes from Planctomycetota bacterium, assembly GCA_013349615.1. GTDB lineage: Bacteria > Planctomycetota > Phycisphaerae > Sedimentisphaerales > Anaerobacaceae > CS2-K091. Next base: position 50,535 of record DUZJ01000002.1, read on the forward strand.
GCACCAATCCCTGACCCCATGCTATGGGATATGAGCGTTGATGCGAACGGCTCTGACGGCAGGCCTCGAGAAATCTACGGTGGCGGCGACCAATACGATTACTATGCGACAATGAGAGCGGATCAAAACACCGTAGATATTGCCCCGCTTGGCGTGGCCCCCAGCGGCGTGGAGTTTTACTTCCTATGCACTAATAACGGCGACTTCAGCAGCGGCTGGATTTCATTCCCGGCAGGGCCTCCCTTCACGTACACCGTCAAGATAGGCAGATCTGGGCAGCTCCTCAAATTCAAGGTCAAGGCATGTGATACATCAGCTAAGCGGAACGAGACCGCGTATTCCGAAGAGTGGATGGCAATGCCGCCATAGACGGGTCGAATGATGGGCAAAAATTCAGCCGCGGTCCGCTTACAAGTGCCTGAAAAAGACCAGAAGGTTGGCAGGGCTTCTTAGTTCGCGGGGATGCACTTATCCTTGAGTGTCTGGTAGCCGTAGTGCGCGAAAAGGTGGTCAAGTATCACCAAAGCTGTGTAGTTCTCAGCAACCGGCCATATACGGCCAACAATCGTGGCGTCACGCCTGGTGATGGCTGCAAGCTCCTTGTTCTCCAGGGTGTACTTGTCAATCGTATTCTGCGGCTTGTCAATTGTAGGTGTTGGTTTGACGGTGAGTCTTACAACGATTGGCTGGCCGGTAGAAAGGCCGCCTGTAATACCGCCTGCGTTATTCGAATCGAAAATGACCTTGCCCGCTTCGGCGTGCATCTGGTCGTTGTTCTGGCTGCCGGTCATATCGCGTGCGCGAAAGCCGGCGCCGACCTCAACGCCTTTGACGGCGCCAATGCCGAGCATTCGGCCAAGCTCGGCATCGAGTTTATAGAAGACCGGCTCGCCGAGGCCGGTGGGGACGCCCGTTACAACGACTTCGACCACCCCGCCGGCTGAATCACCTGTCGCAGCGATTTTGTTACAGGCATCAACCATCGCCTGGGCTGTGTCAATATCAGGGCAGTTGAGTATGTGGTGAACTCCGTATTTGTCCTTGACCTCAGCAGGTGCAATTGTTGGGGCCTTGCCGCGTATATCTTCAATCTCCTGCTCGATGTCGGCAAGCACTCTCATCTTTTCCAGAAACCTCATATCCATCGTTATCCGGTTCTTTACGTAGATTTCCTGATAAAATGGGTCAAGGTCACGCCGCATTTTCTTGTGGTTGTTCGTATAGGTGACGGCCTCGGGGTGGGGTACATCCTTGCATCGTACGCCGGCAAGCTCCTTGATATAGGAGAATATTTGAATTCCGCATTTCTTCAGGACTTTCTTGGCGACGTATCCGGCTGCGACGATAGTGGAAGTATAGCGTCCGCTGAAGATGCCTGCGCCGATGGCATCGTCATCGGGGCCGTATTTGATGAACGAGGCGTAGGACGCGTGGCCGGGGCGGGGTGTACGGTTCGTGTCCTGATACTGCTTGATATGAATGAAGTGGCGGTCCAGATTGGGAATCAAAATCGATAACGGAGTGCCGTTAGTGTGGTTTTTGTTTCCGGCGTTTTCGACAGTATCGGCTGCGTTTAAGCCGCTGTAGATAACCGGAAGGTCGGGTTCTTTTCGCGGGCTGGAAAGCTCATCAGCTCCCGGCTTTCTAAGAAGCAGGTCTCCATAAATTTCCTGCTCGGCAAGCTCCATTCCCGGCGGAACACCCTGTATGACGGACGTCAGGCCCTCCTGGTAAGAACCGCCGGCTACCGTTACCTGAAACATTCGTCCAATGTGACAACCTAACATTTTATATTCTCCTGAAAAAACAATTATTGATTCGCGTTATCCCTTTGCCCCTCTAACAATGATACGGTTACCATCGGTCCAGTTGTCCCTGTACCAGGTACATTGGTGGAAATTGTCGTTTAGCGACATCATCTTGTCCGCGAGCAGTTTTCTGAAGCGTGCCATAATGTTTCTGTGCCCGGGCTGCCGGGCCAGGTTCGTCATCTGGTACGGGTCAGCGACATTATCAAAGAGCAGTTCCGATTTGTCAAGGCGGTATTTGGCATAGGTGTACTGCTTGTCTCTGAGAGCACGCCACTCATGGCCGTTTTCCCAGGCTGCACAGGCACCGGTATTCTGTAGAAAAGCAGCTTTTGGCTCCGGGCCTTTCCTGCCCAGCGCACAGTGGGCCAGAACCATACCCTCAACATCAGCGGGAACCGGCAGACCCATCAGCGAAAGGATTGTGGGCATAATATCGACCGTGCCCAGGCAGGCGTGCGAGACAGTGCCGGCAGGAATGTGTTTGGTCCACCTTATCAGAAAAGGTACACGGGCAGCTTCTTCGTAAAAGATATTCTTTGCTCTCCGGCCCTGGGCACCGAACATTTCGCCGTGGTCGGATGTGAAAACGATAATAGTGTTTTCGCCGATGCGGGCTTTTTCGACGGCGTCCAGCAAGCGGCCTATATTCCAGTCCAGGTTGGACGCCATCGCATAGTAGTTCCGCCGCCAGTACTCAAGTTTGTTGCGTTGCTCCGTTGATAACCTGCCCCAGGCATCGGCGTACTTGTCGTTTGTGTCCTTGTAATTGGGTGGCTTGGGAAACTTAACGTCCTTGAACATATCCCTGTACTTTCGCGAGACGTGTTGTCTGACCACGGGTCGTGTGGCGTGCCGTAGGACAAGAATAGAGCAAACGGCTTGTCTGATTTAGCTGTATTCTGCAGGAAGTCGGCTGCCATGTCGGTCTGTGCATCCGGCTCGTAGACTCCCTTGCCGTAGGAGATTTTCTTAGTGGAATCGGTGTGATAGTAGGCGTTGTAATAGTTGTGGTGGAAATTGTAGGCGGCCCAGTATCCATTGAAGCCCAGCCGGTCAGGTCCCGGGGGTACGTAGCTGTTTTTCGGGTCGTGATGATTTCCCAGTTTGTTTGCGTAAAGATGCCATTTGCCGATATAACCGGTTTGATAGCCGGCACGTGTCAACACATGGCCGAAGCACTCGTGATTAGTATTCATCCGGAGTTCGTTGATTACCATGCCGGTGGATGTTGGATATTTGCCGGTAAACAGTGAGGCGCGGTAGGCTGAGCACACCGGCATATTCGAGACTGCGTTGCAAAAGTTTACTGCCTGCGATGCGAGTCTGTCGATGTTGGGAGTGCTGGCTTTTTTTGAACCGGCGTAGCCGCAGTGTATGTAGCCAAGCTGGTCCGCAAATACATATATCAGATTTGGACGTTTCGTCTTCGTCGCAGGGACAGACAGTCGCGCTGAGGCGCCGAAACATCCTGGAAATGCAAGGCCGGTTGTTCCTAATACCGCGGTTTTGATGAAATTGCGCCGGTTCAGATTCCTGTTCATTCCAAAATCGCCCTTGACCGATGTCAATTAATTGTTTCCATTTTTGCGCCGATACTTTCCATCAATTCCACGTATCCAGGGAAAGTAACGCTCATTGCCTCAGCGGTATCAATGCTGGTTTGACCATCTAAGTTTAAGCCCGCCAGCGACAGGGCCATCACCGTTCGGTGGTCACTTCTGCCGTTCAGTTCGGCCGGTTTAGACTGGCCGCCTTGTATTATAAGGCCGTCTGGCAATTCTTCAATATCTACAGCCATTTTTTTCAGTTCCTCGGCCATGCATTTGATTCGGTCGGTCTCTTTACTTCGTGCCTGGGCGACGTTTACAAGGCGGGTTTCACCTTCGGCAAAAGCAGCGGTAACAGCCATAGCCGGCAGTGCATCGGGCGTTTTATTCATATCTATCTCGATACCTTTGAGCGGGGCGGCTTTAATGGTTGTACGGGCGGTTCGCGAACCGCCCCTACTTCGCTCGATGCTGATGTCGGCACCCATCGCTTTCAGGTAATCGACCACCGCTTTGTCCGGCTGACTGTCCGAGAAATCCAAACCAAGCAGTGTTACCTCATCTGCCGCCAGGGCGGCGGCGCAGAGAAAGAATGTTGCACTGGAAAAATCGGCAGGTATCGTGGCATCAAAGCTCTTGTACTTTTGACCGCCTTTGATTTTGAATTTGCGCAACTGCTGTTTTTCGTATTCTATTTGCTGTCTATCGAGCCAGTCGAGGGTCATTTGCACATAGCCCGGTTCGTTGAGCAGCGTAACGTCTATCTCGGTGTCTTTGGTTGCCAGTGGCGTGCACAACAGCAGGCTGGTCAGATATTGGCTGGTAGTTGCAGCAATCGTAGTTTTTCCGCCTGTTAGTTTTCCGGTTACCTCGACGGGTACCTTGCCGTTATTTTTTAAGCTGGCGCATTTTGCTCCCAAATCGGCCAGGGCGTCCATTAACGGCCCGACAGGACGGGTCTGGATTTGCTCATCACCGGTGAAGGTTGTGGACTGGTCGCTGTCGGCCAGGGCAGCCGAACCCATTGCGATACGCAGCGTCGTGCCGGAATTGCCCACGTCGATAGGGTGCTCTGGCGCGGTGAATTTGGCGCCTGTGCCGATTACCTTCCAGATTTCCGAATCGGATGAATCAATCTCGGCACCTAATGCTCGATAGCAATTCACCGCTGCTTCTGTATCACCTGAAACCAGCGGCTTACGGATGGCGCTTTCGCCGAGGGCTCCCGAGGCAATTGCGACGGCACGAATAGTGTGTGATTTCGAGGCCGGAATGACCACCTCACCAGCAAGCCGGGATTTTTTCACAATCAACTTCATAGCTACTTTCGTATTACGGATTGCGTTTTTACCAGAAATGACGAAGAATTAAAAGAAGATTTTGTTTTATGGAAAGGATTGACTATTGGTCTGGTAAACTAATCCCTGCATCTGCTAAAGCGGCACGTACTATTTTACGGACACGCTCGGCAAGCTGCAAATCCTCATCGGCATAGAGCAGCTATTGGAGGACCTTTTGGCGTAATTCTCTCTCACGCTTTTTCATAAAGCAATCTGCCTTGCTGTGATGTGCGTCGGGATCAACTGATTGCAAGTAAACAATAGCCCCAGAGATTCAATTCAAAATTCAAAACTTCTTTGCCCTGCGTTTCCTCATCAGCGCCAAGCCGCCAGGGGCCGGTGTTTTGGCCGAGAAGGTAAATTCAATGCCGCCGGATGATACAAAATCTCTGTGAACCGTGTGTCCTTCACCGGCGCCATAGCGTTGGTTTAGCCGTTGGAACCGGGGTAGCTAACCGTGACCAGCTCGGGCAAGAGCAGGAAATTGGGGTCGTCAACGTCGTCGTTGAGCCCGTGAATTGCCAGGACGTTGCGGCCCTGCCGCAGGTCGCTTATGTGGTCGGAGATGTCGAAGTCGACAAATTGCAGGGCAAGGTCGTTCTGGCGGTTGCTGTCGGCCACGGAGTTCCAACTCGGAGTGCCGGTGAAATTGTCTCTGGTTACCTCAACGCCGTTGAGGTACGCCACGAATCCATCATCGTACTTCATCCGCAGCTTCAGCGTGTTGAAGAGACTGGTGTCTTCGACAACGTCAAATTCAATACGCGACCACAGCGAGGCATTGAAACCCAGCATATCGTCCTGCAGTTCGCTGGAGCCGACGTTCAACCCTCCCTGAAGCATAAATCCGCCAACGGGATACGCTTTTCCGTCTTCGGAACCTGCGGTGGCCTCTGCCATGATCGTGAAATCGCCGTCCGGCCCTGGCACAATATCATCCCAGCGAACCACATATCCGGTGCTGCGATTGTCACCGGCCTGCAGCTCAGCCGTAACTCCGCTACCACCAACCCCCGAACTGCTGTTCCAGGTGCAGCTGGTGGCGTCGCTTATGGTGAAAAGCGAAATCCGGCTGGGATAGTCCGTAGAGCGTATGGCGGTGCCAATAAAGGTGTACGTTGTGCTCGGAGCCAGGCCCGTGAACTCTATCTTTGCCCACCAGCCCGGGTTGCCGTAATAGACGAGGTTTCCTCCAAAGTCCACTATGGTGCTGTCTCCTTCATCATAGAATATATCGTATGCATCCGTGCCCGGAGCTGGGTTGCCGCCGCTGCCACCGCCGCTGACCCGTAAACCGGCAGCCCCCATTGTGAACGTCACCGTGGGCATTCCGGCATCGCTTCCGGTGACAAAATCCTTCAGTTTTCCAGTGGTGTGGCCTGCGTCATTATTGTGGATAGTCCAGTCGGTTACGTTCGCTGCTGTAGAGTCCCCGACCTCCCGGTAACAGTCATTGTAGGCAACCATCGGCCCGCTCCCAAAGCCGAAGCCGAGACCCGTAGTGCCGGTGTCCCACCCCTCTAACTCGTTGAAGTCGGTCTGCATCCAGGTAGTTTCCCAGGTCGCGTCGGTGGGCACATAATAATCAGCACTTGCCCCGGGACCAACCAAGACAATAGTGACTGGTTCCATAGGTTCCGTTGTTGCGCTTTGGCTGCTCGACCAGCCGGTCTCATTATGATTCGCTGACTTGTCTCGAACCTTGACCCGGTATGTGTAAGTGGTGTTTGAGTCGAGTCCTGTATCAAGATAATAAAAGCACTTCTGGACCGGCCCGGTCTGCCAGCCATTAAGATGACAGGGGTCGTGAACCGAGCTGCTTAGCCAGCCGGTGTCGTGATTGGGGTCGGTAACATTATTGAAGTAATACTCCACTCCAACGCCGTTGAAATCCGTGGCAAAGCTGGCAGTCATTTCGATGGAATTGCTGTCGATGGCAACAGGACCCGATGCCCAGGTCATCGGGTCAGGTGTGGGACAGCTCACATCCGGTCCGGTCCAGCCTTCTGACCATATTGCAAAGTCAGTAAAATTCACTTTGCGGTCGCCATCCAGATCAGTCCTCAAGTCGTTCGCTTCTAACAGCCACTCCGCCGTTAACTCTTCCAAATCTCGCATCTCTATATAGCTATCCTGATCAAAATCACCGCAGGGGACTTCACGGATATGGGCCACACCAATTGCATCTTCGCCCCGCCCACAATAGAAAAGATACCACTGACCATCGCTGTCCTCGAACAAGTATGGGTCTCGCAACTGGTTGACGTTTTCCGGGGCAGTACTGCCTTCTGAGTTGGTGGGTACGATATCGCCGCCTTCCCAATCCAGCTCGGCATAAAGAATTTCCTCAGGCGGAAAGGTCGAGTCCCACGAAGTATAGTCGCCCACACTAAGGTCGATAGTGGACATCTTGATTCGCTCCGGACAGTCATGAATGCGGGTGTAGAGCATCTGCACCGTGTCTCCAAGCCGACGCACAGTGAAATGGCGTGCCCGCCAGGGGTCGTCAGGAAGTCCCGAAAAGTCAGCAGCATCAATATCATTCTGAAACGGGCTGTCGGAGCGTTTGGTCCACAGGTCGTCCTTGAAGTCGAAGCCCGGCGGCGGCGTCCACGGGTCGTTTGGGTCCCGTGCCTTGAAGATATAGCCGCTGTTGGAAGTAGCGTAGAGATTGCCGTTATACTCGAACACTCGAAAGTAGAACCGGCCAAGAACCACCGGCTCAATACCGTCGTTGAACTCCAGGCCGTCTTTCGATGTAGCCACGAGGCTCTTCTGGCCCAAGCCGGTGCCATCGACCCTGACACTTCCGGCGTGGAAGTACATCACAATCCGCTGGTTCTCATCGTCCACAAATACATCAGGTGAAGCAACATGATTAGAGATGGTGATAGCATTGTCAAGGTCGATCTTGTCATCGCTGCCCAAGTCGAGCACACCGCGGTCTCCCACGCTCACGCCGGAACCAATTTGGTACAGGTGCCAGGGGCCCTCGATGTCCGCCGACCATGCCATGCGGATGTAGTTGCCCCCGTGGTGCGCAAAGTACATATAGTAAGTGGCATTAGGGTCTGCTCGGTTTTCTGGTGCGAGCCAGTCCGCAACGCGGATTACTGAGGGGCCATTGATGTTGTAGCTTTCATAGGTAGTTGCGCCCAGGGCGTCGAAGACGCCATCGGTAATAATCGGCTGACCACTGTTGAGCCGGGTGATGATAAAAGTTTCGTCTTCACCGGCATCTGCTTTTGTTGTGTTCGTGTAGGAAAGCAGGAGAGTGATTATTGCCAGCCACATGTTTAGGTTTGTTCTCTCACGCATTTTCATCCTTTAATATAACTTGCTATGTGGGGCCATTTACCAGGGCTGTTGGCAGTCCACGTTAGTCGCGCCCGGGGTGGCTTCGTCCCCATTAGGTATCTCGTGGCCGTGGGGGCTGTTGCACCAGTTGTTGGCGGCATTGCATTCCGTCTCAAGCCAGTATCGAGCGAATATTGCAAGGTCATGGAAATCGACTTTAGGTATACTGCCATTTGAGGCTGAGGGTAATGCAATCGTCAGCAGCCACACAAACAGACACATGGTAAGTTTCTTGATAATCACATCGGCACTATTCTTTTTCATCGTAAAACTCCCTGATAGCAAGCCTTAACAAGCCAGTTCAGGCACTCTTATGTTGTTCATCGTATATTTCTTTCCACTCATACCCGCAATCGGTGCTGAGTTTCCATGAACCGCATGCGCTTTTGCCTAGTTTGTGCTATTGGGTAGTATAGACGGTTAACATAAATTTGTCAAGCAGATTATAGGACTATTTTCGGTTTTTCAGACAGAAATTGAACCATGCCGTACGAATTTCGGGCTTACATGGTCAGAAGTTTATTGCTGGACATTGCAGGAAGGGTCAAATGGGTTTGCACATTTCAGCCAGTCCTCGACGAACATAGCGAAATCTAATAGATTGACGTAGCAGTCGCCATTCAAATCACCGTCAAGCTCTTGTTGGCATTGGAATACCGTGAATACATCATCGCTGGTATCACTAATGGTTATATCGCTTGCGTCGCTAACACGCACCAGGCACTGGTTCGAATCTGTCAGTGGAATATCCCACGGGTACGAACCGGTGTTCTCGCATATATCGATGTTTTCCCAGTTCTGTCCGTCGTCAGAGGAATAATCAATTATCACGTGGTCTATTTCTGCACCTTCAAGCGTTTTCCAGGTTATCATGTAAGTTCTTGCTGCTGCGAGATTCTCACCTCCGTTTGGTGACAGTACAATTGGCCTTGGAACAACGGTGTAACTCCATACCTCGTTGTGCTCATATATACCTGAAATACTCAGGTTGTTAGTGTGGCGTTGCACCCAGTTCAGGGTCACATCGAGGTCGTTAATCTCAACTAAGACATAGCCGTACCGTTTTGCATGATGCCACTGCTCCACAGTATTGTCGCCATTGTAGCCATCGTATGGCGGCGACCAGGTATAGAGCGGCGCCCCAGCGGTTCCAATGATGTACTGGTGAATATCGTTGTTTGGGTCACCGTCACCGTCATCAATCCGGGCGTGGTCGTAGAAGTGGTCGTGACCTGTAAGATATACTCTTCCGGTGGCGTTTCTGATGCTTGCCCAAAACACATCGCGCTTGGCAGGAAAGTAGTCAAGGCAATCATTGTGGTGCGCTCTGAAAGCAGGTTCGTGGCCGGTAATGAAAACATGGGTTTTTGTATTTTCGGCTAATTCGGCATCAAGCCAGGTCTGGTTTAGCTTATGAGCAAAATCATGCCTCGTTCCGGCATATTGATCGAGGCAGACAACAAAGACGTTTTTGTGCGCGACAGAATATGTCATATATTTCTCGCTCGCCGGGCCATTGCCGGGCAGCTTCTGATTGGGTTCGGAGTCGCTTCCGAACACGTTGAGCCAGCGATGTGAAAAATTGTCATTCGGCTCGGGCTGTGTACCAGGATCAGGATAATGACTCCAAACATCACCGAGTTCGTGATTACCACGACAGACATAGACGTCAATATTGGCATCGTAGACCGGCTTCATCGTTTGTACCCATGTTCTCAACTGGCCTTCAAATTGAATGGGAGTGCTTCCCACGCCGTTAACCAGATCGCCGGGAAAGACTATGAAATCGACATTCTGACTTGTAAACTCCGCGGCAAGTTCACTCAAGATAACTTGATTAATCCCGTTGGTGCTGCCGCGGCTGTCGCACGTGACGACGAATTTCCAGGGAGTCTCGGCAGAATTTGTTGAAGAGAATACTGCCAGAAAAAGGAGGGTAAAAACAAAGTTCGCTGCAATTTTCTGTCTGATTCTTCAGTCCTCCTCGGAAGAATTACTGTCGCTTCGGAATGGATTCCAAACTACTTTGTGTACCAATCGGCCTTGCGGTTTGTGTTGTTCAAGAATAGTTGCAAGTCGTTGACGTCGAAGACGCCATTGGTATTGATATCTCCGAATAGATAGCTGTCCGGCGATGTGATGCTTGCAATCCAGTTATCGAGGACAACAGTAAAATCTGAATCGTCGACTATGCCATCGGCATTTAGGTCACACCAGGAGATACTGTTACTGTCGTTGTCTGAAGTATCGCTTGTCTTCCACGCCAGGCCGTAGTGCTCGGTTTCAGCTATTTCATTTTGCTTAACAAAATCGCTGTACGAAAGAACGATTTCGTAATCAGTATAGTTGGCGTCGGCGCGGCAGTAAATATGCTCGACGTTATCAACGTCGCTGTCGCTGTAATCGAGCAGATAGTCGTTGCTGCTGTCTTCCGGGTCAACCGCCCAGAGCTCAAGTCGCAGGTTGCTGTCTCTCTCAGTTTCCGCATCAAAGGGGTATACGTTGTCATAGTGCTTGTTCCAAACGGCCGTTACAGTAATGAATTTGTTTGCGGTTTCTGATAGGCTGATTTTGTATATGTTTTGTGGTTTCTCGCTCTTATCCAGTTGATTTAAGTCCCAGCCTATCGTTGAGATATCGCCGGGTTTATTCAGCCCTGCAATTAGAGTTTTGTAGGCGCCAAGGGCATTTAACATCCCCGCCCCTTGAATGTAGTCTAAAGGCACCTGGTGGTCATCGTCTTTTTTCAGCCGACCCTTATGCCAGTATGGCAGTTTCTTTGCGGAGTTCAGCAAAATGGCTTTGATTACGCAATTACCACCTTCTGCTGAAACGGCAGCGCTAAGAGCCGGGTCTTGTTTGGCTTTTTGAACGAGCAGGCCGATTGTTCCAGCGACTATTGGCGTTGAGAAGCTCGACCAATCGCCGGTTGGCTCATAGCGATTGGGCTCAGCGTCATGGGAAGCAAGACAGTTGCCCGGAGCGACGATATCCGGCTTGCATCTCCCGTCGCCGGTCGGGCCGAGACTTGAATGCTCCGGACGGACTAATGAGAAATGTGTTAGATTGGTTGCAAGGTCATCAGTGTTTACAGAGTCAACTACACCAACGCCGATGACATTTGCTGATGCGGCGGGATAAAACAGGGGGTCCTGAGCGTCGGTGCCATTGCCTATTCCGGCGACGACAATAAGGCCCTGGTGTTCTGCCAATGATTCAATGCCCCTTGTCCACCAGGCTTCAGATTGGCTGCCGATGCTGGCGGTTACAAGGTCTGCTTCGGGTGGCAAGTGGTGGAATACGTTATTGATTAAAAAGTAATAGAATTCATAGATATCGGCCTCGGCCTGCGGTGCTGCCCCCTGGTAATAGAAATGTCCCAACTGCGAATTAGCTGCACTCGAGTCTTCGCCGAGGAGTATGGAGCAGATAGCTGTTGAGTGCGACGAAATACCCGGCAGCGGTTCGCCTTGGTCGTGAAAAGCTAATTCCTTGCCATTGAAGCAGTTATGCTCGATATTCGGACGGTAATCGTTTTGTGGCTCGTCGTTGGCATAAGTGATGCTACGGCTGACAATAGCAAATTTGACGCCGGTGCCTGTCAAATTCGGGTCTATTTGTCTTAAGGCATAAATTCCGGCGTGGTTTAGCGCTTTCGGCTGCAGCATTGTCCCTGTTGGCTGGCTGTCGGCCCCGGCGGCAGTGCGCATACCTACCACCATTAGTGCCACACAGGCCATAAGGGCCAGTACCAACATTTTTTTAGGACTTTGCACCATATCCCCCACTCCGGAGGCACCGGCAAAAGTCAGAAGGCACAAGTTTGTTCCTCCAGGTGCCGACCTCCTTAGTTTGGAGTTTCCTACCTTTAAATCTTTGATAATATGATACCATAAACAGGTTTTGTTTTCAAGAAGATTGTTGGTCTAATTTATGCGAATTTAGCATTTTTCAGTACTAAAAAGCAGGTTTCGAGAAACTTAATTTAGAAAACTTGCCTTATCAGGCTGTAGTTGCTATACTCAGGCAAATTTTGGAGTTTGGCTTTGCTAAAAGGTTTGCGCTAATTATGAAAGTAATTCTGGATTCTGAACAAATCGAGCAGATTCTCAATGATTTGGCAGGTCGTATTATTTCTGAAAGCCCTCGCGAATTGGATATTGCCGTAATTGGCATTCGCAGCAGGGGGGAGGTTCTCGCCCAGAGATTATCGGGCCGATTATCGCAGCAGTTTGGAAAAGATGTTCCGTACGGAACCCTGGATATAACACTTTACCGGGACGATTTGAATTCGCCGCAGGGTACTGGCCAGCCGCAGGTTCGAACCACTGAAATCGGTTTCGATATTGACGATAAAATTATCATTTTGGTTGATGATGTTTTGTATACCGGCCGCTCCGCGCGGGCAGCGATGGATGCTCTTATAGATTTGGGCAGGCCCAGAGCCATAAAGTTAGCTGTCCTTGTTGACAGAGTCGGCAGGGAATTCCCCATACAGGCTGATTACGCCGGTTATAAAAGCGATGCCGCACCCGGCCAATTAGTGCAGGTTTTCCTTTCCGAATCGGATGGAAAAGAAGAAGTAGTTCTTGAGTAAATATAAACGCATACACTCGTTTAGGCATTAACGCATATACGAGATTATGGCAATAAAAAGAAAAAATAAACAATTCAAGTGGCGCCGCAAACATTTACTTGGGCTGCGGGAACTCAGCGCAGAAGAGATTACATATATTCTTGACACAGCCGAGGGTTTTGAGCAGATAAGCACCCGCTCGGTTAAAAAAGCCCCGCCTTTACGCGGCAAAGTTGTAGTGAATTTGTTCTTTGAAGACAGCACACGAACGCGGAACAGCTTTGCCTTGGCTGCGAACCGATTGAGCGCAGATGTTATTGAATTCACGAAGAAAGCAAGTGCCGTCAGTAAAGGGGAGACGCTCCTGGACACAGCCAGGAATCTGGAAGCAATGGGGATTGATATTATCGTGATTCGGCACAGTGCCGGCGGTGCACCGAAACCATTGAGCAGGAACATCAATGCTTGTGTTATAAATGCCGGCGATGGGTTCTGTGAGCATCCCACGCAAGGTCTTTTGGATGTCTATACCATTCGTAAAATCAAGGGGACCCTCGATGGTTTGAAAATAGCGATTGTCGGTGATATAGCGCACTCACGCGTTGCCCGCAGTGATATGTGGGCGATGACGAAACTCGGTGCCGAAGTCATCTTCGTAGGTCCGCCGACACTTATGCCGACTCAGGTAAGGCGTTTGCCTGTAAGTGTGAGTTATTCTCTTGATGAGGTTATCGAAAAGGTTGATGTGATAAATATGCTTCGGATTCAGTTTGAACGGCTCGGCGGCAACCCGTTTCCATCGGTGAGAGAATACTCGCATTATTTCGGGCTGACTGTCGAGCGTATGAAAAGGGCAAAGCCGGACATTTTGGTTATGCATCCCGGCCCGATTAACAGGGGGCTGGAGATGGAAAGCGAAGTCGCTGATGGCCGGAACAGCGTTATCCTTGAGCAGGTAACAAACGGCCTGGCTGTGAGAATGGCCGTGCTGTTTCTGGTGAACCAGGCAGCAGCACAAGGGGATTGATAATTGATTATTGATTATTGATAACTTATTTTTGTGTAGGAGTACCTAATGAAGTACATGGTTAAACTTGAGAAGACTGACGAAGGTTATGCCGTCTGGTGTCCCGGGTTGCCTGGATGCTAGTCCCAGGGTGCAACTGAAGAAGAGGCGCTCGAAAATATAAAGGACGCTATAGAGACATACCTTGCAACAGTCGAGGCACTGCTGAAAGATAAAACCACTCGTTCGGTTGAGGTGGCGGTGTAATTATGCCAAAACTTCCAGGTGTGTCCCACAGTCACGCTGATGATTCTCAACTAACGGATGATGACATCATAGTCAGGTACGAAGAAGGACAAATTGTGGGTATTACCATACTAAATGCAGGCAAAAGAGTCTCTTAATAGCCAGCAGCAGAATGGAATTGATTATTTCAATATGAGCTCTGAATTATTAATAAAGAATGGCCGGGTTATAGACCCTGCAAACGGCGTCGATACAGAATGTGATGTGCTTATCGCCGATGGCAACATTGCAGCGGTCGGTAAAATTCAAAAACCGGTGCAGAACATTATCGATGCCGCCGACAAACTGGTAACACCAGGTTTAATTGACATCCACGTCCACTTTCGCGAGCCTGGTGACGAAGAGGAAGAAACGATAGCAAGCGGCTCATCAGCAGCGGTGGCAGCCGGCTTTACTTCCGTTGTCTGTATGCCGAATACCAAACCGCCTATTGAGAATGAAACGGATGTCGAGTATATTCATCGAAAGGCAAGGCAAGCAAGAAAAACACACGTTTATACAATGGGGGCTATTACGAAAAAAAGAGAAGGCGTCGAGCTTGCAGAGATGGGGTTTATGGCAGAGGCCGGCGCGGTCGGTTTTACAGATGACGGCAGGGGAGTGCAGGACCAGTCGGTTATGTTGCGAGCACTAAAATACGCCGATATGTTTGACGTGATTGTAGCTCAGCATTGTCAGGATAATGGTTTTGCCGGCAATGGCGTAATGAACGCTGGTTACTATTCGACGATATTGGGATTACCAGGTATAGACCCGTTGGCTGAAGAGGCTATGCTGTGGCGCGATATTCAGCTTGTTAAAAAGACAAATGTTCGCTATCACGCCCTGCACATATCGACATCAGGGTCAGTTGAGCTAATAAGGGCTGCCAAAAAAGATTCTTTGCCGATTACCTGCGAGGTTACACCGCATCATTTGCTATTAACCGATGAGTGTTGTGCCGAATACGACACCAATTACAAGGTGAATCCGCCTTTGCGCTCAGCCAAAGACATCGAGGCCCTAAAAGAGGCTATTGCCGAAGAGCTGATTGACGCCCTTGTCACAGACCACGCGCCGCACTTACAGAGTGAAAAGGAGCTCGAATTTTTGGCTGCTCCGTTTGGTATAGCTTCTCTGGAATGCGCTTTGTCTCTTTACGTCAAGGCGTTAATAGAGCCGGGAATTCTGGACTGGCCCGCACTTATCCGATTGATGGCCGAAAAGCCGGCCAAGATAATCGGCGTTGATAAGGGTACACTTGGGGTAGGCAGGCAGGCCGACGTTACTATTATCGACCCAAAGGCCGAGTATGAAATTGACGTGAATAAATTCCGCTCTAAAAGCAGAAATTGCCCATATCACGGCTGGAAAGTTACCGGCAAGGTCGAAAAAACAATCGTCGGCGGGGAAATAAGATTTGAAGCTTAAAATCCAATAGTGGGTAGTTCGAAGTGATGGGTTTTTGTAGACAACGAACTACGAACAACGAACTACGAGCTATGATTATTATTGACGGTCATAATCTGCTGCATTCAATTGTAAAAATAGAGCACGAGTCTGGTCCGATTAGCGACATTCAATTGTGCTGGGTTATAAGCAGGTACTTAAAGGTGGTCGGCGAAAAAGGCGAAATTGTTTTTGATGGGACTGGGCCGCGAGACAAAAGCCAATTCGATAACATAGCTAATCTTGAGGTTTTCTTTGCCGGCTTAGGCAGCGATGCCGACACCGTAATCGAGAACAAGATAAGAGCAAACACTGCACCCAAAAGATTATCAATAGTTAGCAGCGACCGAAGACTGCGAGATGCAGCCCGGACAAGAAAAGCGACGGCGTTAAAATCAGATGTTTTCTGGGACAATCTGCAGAAGCAGTTAAGGCGAAAAAAACCGGTAAAAGAGCCGGAAGCCAAACGCATGGGACTAAGTGAGAGCGAAACCAAGCAATGGCTTGAGTTTTTTGGCATCGAGCAGTAATTGTGCACGTTCATCAATTCCAATTCTTAATTCCGGCAAAATTTACATTGCCTAACGCAGAAAAAAGTTGTATAAATGGCGCTTCCAAGCTCGTTGGTGGAATCGCCGAGCTGATATTACAGTCTGTTAGAGGGCATTAAAAACGCGGTTTTAACGTTCTGCTGGTCGAGCCAATGGCGTTATTTATGGTAATTGTGGTTTCTTAGTTAAAATGGAGAATTTATGGAGCGCAAAATCGTTACAATCGACGGCAATACAGCAGCATCATACGTTGCCCACGCCACAAATGAAGTGATCGCAATATATCCAATAACCCCGAGTTCAGTTATGGGAGAAATCGCCGATGCAAGGACAGCCAAAGGCGAGCCAAACATCTGGGGGACGATTCCTTCGGTTACAGAGATGCAGTCGGAAGGCGGTGCGTCGGCAGCGGTACACGGGGCACTGGCTACAGGTGCTTTGACGACTACTTTCACGGCTTCGCAAGGGCTTTTGCTGATGATTCCAAGTATGTATAAGATTGCCGGCGAGTTGCTGCCCACGGTCTTTCACATAACAGCTCGCTCATTAGCCTGTCAGGCACTTTCAATATTCGGCGACCATTCTGATGTCATGACATGTCGCGAGACCGGCTTTGGCATGATTTGTTCGTGTAACGTTCAAGAGGTAATGGATTTTGCGCTTATCGCCCAGCAGTCAACGCTTGCCTCGCGAGTGCCTTTTTTACATTTCTTTGATGGTTTTAGAACCAGCCATGAGGTTCAGAAGGTTGAGCAGCTATCATTCGATGATATGCGTGCGATAATTGATGAAACATTAGTCGCTCAAAATAAAGTCAGGGCACTATGCCCCGACAAACCTATGATTAGCGGCACTGCGCAAAATCCCGATGTTTTCTTTCAAGGCAGGGAAACGGTGAATAAATATTATTTAGCCATTCCGCAGATTGTTCAGGACACGATGGACAAATTCGGCAAACTGGTTGGGCGCAGCTATCATTTGTTTGATTACGTCGGTGCCGATGATGCGGAGAAAGTTATTGTTATTATGGGTTCGGCGGCCGACACCGCCCACGAGACGGCTGAGTTCCTGGCGTCTAAAGGTGAAAAAGTCGGCGTGGTGAAAGTCCGACTTTATAGGCCATTTAGCGTCAAGCACTTTGTCGATTGCCTGCCCAAAAGCGTTAAGAAAATCGCAGTATTAGACAGAACAAAAGAACCCGGTTCTCTCGGCGAGCCGTTATATTTGGATATTCGCACTGCTGTCGGTGAGGCGATGGCCGATGGGCAAACAGCTTTTGAAAAATATCCTGTAATTGTCGGGGGACGATACGGATTAGGCTCGAAGGAATTCACGCCGGCTATGGTGAAAGCTGTTTTTGATAATCTCGATGCTGCAAAGCCAAAAAATCATTTTACAGTAGGCATCATTGACGACATAACGAATACCAGTCTGGACGTCGATGAATCCTTTGAGATTTCCAGGGGGGGGCTTCTCTCGGGGATGTTTTATGGTCTTGGCTCTGACGGGACAGTAGGAGCAAATAAAAACTCTATAAAAATCATCGGCGAAACAACCGATAATTACGCACAGGGCTACTTTGTTTATGATTCGAGAAAGGCCGGTGCTATCACTACATCTCATCTGCGGTTTGGCGAACAGATGATTCGCAGACCTTACCTTGTAGAAAAGGCTGATTTTATCGCATGCCATAATCCAAGCTTCCTGGAAAAGTATGATATGCTATCATCGGCGCGTGAGGGTGCAACGTTTTTGCTGACTACCAGCTATACTAAGGACAAGGTATGGGACACTCTGCCGAAGGAGGTGCAAAAGCAGGTAATCGAAAAGAAGCTGAAGTTCTACATCATTGATGCGATTGCGCTTGCCCAGGAGATAGGCCTGGGTCCGAGAATCAATGTCATTATGCAAACCGCCTTTTTCAAAATCAGCAACGTTCTTCCTATTGAGACGGCCGTCAATGCCATTAAAGATGCCATCAAGAAAAGTTATGGAAAGAAGGGACAAAAAGTTGTTGAAA
Source organism: Planctomycetota bacterium (assembly GCA_013349615.1). Classification (GTDB taxonomy): domain Bacteria; phylum Planctomycetota; class Phycisphaerae; order Sedimentisphaerales; family Anaerobacaceae; genus CS2-K091. The sequence continues at coordinate 68,477 of DUZJ01000002.1, forward strand.
TGAACAACGCAGCTGTCGATGGTGCCCTTGAAAGAATTTATGAAGTTGATGTTCCTGACAAGGTAACAAGTAAGATAAAGATGCGGCCGCCGGTCCCGGAAGATGCTCCGGATTTTGTCAAAGAAGTTACCGCAGAAATGATAGCGCTTCGTGGAGATAAGCTGCCTGTCAGCAAGATGCCGGTCGACGGTAAGTTTCCGACCGGCACGACCCAATATGAAAAACGCAATATCGCTGTTAATATACCGGTTTGGGAACCCGACATTTGCATTCAGTGCGGCAGATGTTCTTTGCTTTGTCCCCACGCCGCAATTAGACTAAAGGTGTACGATGAAAAGTATCTCAAAGATGCTCCGGCGACATTCAAAAACGCCGATGCAAAAGGAAAAGACTTCGCCGGTATGAAATGCACGGTTCAGGTAGCTCCGGAAGACTGTACGGGCTGCGGGGCGTGTGTCCTTAATTGTCCTGTCGAAGAAAAAGACGAAAACAAGCAGCCAACAGGCCGGAAGGCAATTAATATGGTTCGGCAGGAGCCGCTTCGCAGACCCGAGCGCGAGAACTATGAATACTTTTTGTCGATTTCAAATACTGACCCGAAACTTTTCAAAGCTGATACTGTGAAGGGAAGCCAATTAATTCAGCCTTTGTTCGAATATTCCGGTGCTTGTGCCGGCTGCGGAGAAACACCTTATGTGAAGCTGCTGACACAGCTTTTCGGAGACAGGGCCATGATTGGCAACGCAACGGGCTGCTCGTCGATCTACGGCGGCAATCTGCCTACGACACCGTATACAAAGAGGTCGGACGGCAGGGGGCCGACATGGAGTAATAGTCTGTTCGAGGACACCGCTGAGTTTGCAATGGGTATGCGTCTGACAGTTGACAAATTCAAAGAGCGTGCTCTCGACCTACTGGCTAAGGTAGCAACAGCCGGCTGCGTTGACGCCAAACTGGCGGAGGAAATCCGAACGGCGATGTTGGCCGACGACCCGCAACAAAGCGCCATTGAACAGCAGAGGGCCCGCGTAGAAAAGCTCAAAGAGCAGTGCAGAAAGAGTAATTGCGCAGATTGCAATCGATTGTTAGACGTCGCCGACTATCTTGTGCGCAAATCAGTTTGGGGCCTCGGTGGTGACGGATGGGCTTACGATATCGGGTACGGAGGGTTGGACCACGTCCTGGCAAGTGGAGTCGATGTCAACCTGCTCGTTTTGGATACGGAGGTCTATTCCAATACAGGCGGCCAGATGTCGAAGTCGACACCAAGAGCAGCGGTTGCTAAATTCGCGGCAGCGGGAAAACCAAGACCCAAGAAAGACCTCGGACTCCTGGCCATGACTTATGGCAATATTTACGTCGCCAAGGTCGCAATTGGTGCAAATCCCAATCAGACGGTAAAGGCATTTGTCGAGGCTGAAGGCTACCCGGGGCCTTCACTTATAATTGCCTATTCGCACTGTATCGCCCACGGCTACAACCTGGTCAAAGGCTATGACCATCAGAAACAGGCAGTCAACTGCGGTCACTGGCCTTTGTACAGATTCAATCCGCAACTTAAGGACCAGAGCAAAAATCCACTGCAGCTTGATTCGAAAGCTCCTACGCTCGACTTTGAAGAATATGCTTACGGCGAGAATCGTTATCGAACACTAAAGCAATCGAAGCCGGAAGCAGCGGCGGAATTGCTCAAACTTGCCAGAAAAGACGTGGCTGATAGATACGCTTTGATGGAGCAGCTTGCGAAATTGCCCTGCGGCCAGAACCAGCACCTGCTTTGAGAACTAATGAAGCAGGGTGTTTGATATTAGTTTGGTGTGGCATCGGCTTCCAGCCGATGTAAACACGGCCAGGATGGCCGTGCCACGTAATTATTATATGGGGACACAAAATGTTTAATCGGGATTCGGCGACAATTTTGCTGGTTGTTGTGACATTTTTCATCGTCACAGGCTGTGAGCAGCAACAGCAGCAACAGCAGCAACAGCAGCAGCAGCAGCAGCAGAAAGAGGAACTGTCACCTCATATACCTGCTTATTTAACAACAGCAGTCGAGAAGGCTGGAGGACTGGAGGCCTGGGACAGAACGATAAAGCTCGATTCTGATTGCGTGGTAACTTTCTATCAGCCGGATGGTAGTTTCAACCTCACAAAGCAGCACCACGAGATTTACCCGTGGTCACATTTAATTCGGATTTCAGCTCAGGAGCCACAAGGTAATCTCTTTGTGGAATTTTCGCAGGATGGGATAATGGTAATAGAAGGAACAAAGCAGGAGGATTTCGGAGCCAATGGCCTTGGAGCTGAGGATTTTGCAAAAGCGATACTGGATATCACAACGGCACCGGTTCAGCTTTTGCAGTGTAAGGCCGGCCTTATGAGGGCTTCGTCGGCGGTCCGCATAGAAGGACGATGGGTATATCGGATTGACCAAGTCGACGATAAAACCGGCAGTGAGCCATATTGGCCTAACCGTGTTTTCTATCAGAACATTGACAGCTCGTTAGTCGATATGGTTTGGTTTACAGGTATTGACAGGGGCACATTTTTGGCCGTTCGCGGCTATTACTATCGCGAAGTTGAAAAAGGCGGTGTTGTTGTTCCTGCCAAGATAGAGATTTTTACGACAGATGTCCAGGGCGTTATACAGCATCGCCTGGTGAAAATAGATTATCACCAGTTTAAAACCACCAAATAGGTGACAAAGAACCGGGCTTTACTGTCCACTGCACCGGCAGATACTTTAGCTTAACTTTCTGCCATTACTTTGTTGCTTCTGCCGAGCCGCGGCCCTTATGGATCTGTGCTGAGCAAGTCGGCGTCGTAGCCTTTACCACCTTCCTCACCATCAGCGCCCAGACTTTTGATTACAAATGGCTTGCCGCTCTCGTGATAACGCTCGTAAATAAAATCGTTGCCCCAGCCGTCTTTGGGTATTTTCGTAGTGTTCAGATACCCACCTGCTTCCCAAGTCTTAACATCTGGCGGCTGCTCAATCAGCGCCCTGAGCCCTTCCTCTTCGGTCGGGAGTCGGCCGGTGTCCATCTTAAATTGGAGAACCGCGGTATGGAGAACTCGCAAGTTAGCCTTTGTGATTATAACACGAGCTTCTTTCACCTTCTGCGGCTGCATCATCGGCTGTGGCATTTTCTGCGGAGCTGTGGGTTTTGTTGGACTTTTGAATTTAATCTCCGGCATCTTTCTGCCGAGACGTTTGTAAGTTTCTTCGAGTCTCTGTAAAAATCCCGCTGGCTTCAGCCACTCGCAGTGTCCATCCAAAAAAGCAGCACAAATCCCATCGCTGCAAAATGCAGGATTTTCGTAGAAAATAATAATCCTTGACGGATCACGCATTCGCAGTGTCAGCCCGGCAACATATATGTAGCTGGGACCAACAAAACCCTTCGGCTTACGCGGTGATTCAAGGATTTTTGGGTTGCGATGGTAAGGATATAATTGCTGTAAATCGGAGGCGAACTTGCCTTCGTGCTCGTCTGCATACATTATGCAAGCCAGTGCTATCTGTTTTAAGTTGTTGAGAGAGACAGCTCGTTTGGCCTGATTACGGGCTCTACCCAAAGCTGGCTGAACAAAGGCCGACACAATCTCGGTCAGATGCTCTTTCGGAAGAGCAATATCCACAGTCATCCTGTTGTTACCTGCCTTGCCTGCAAATACGATATTGCTCTTGGTCGGAATATCCATCTTTGCCAAAGGCATCGGCGCGGGCATGAAAGCTCCAGCCATAGCTCCTACCATCTTGAACAGCCGTGGAATGTTATACGTCCCCATAAAGTCAGCCTTGCCCGCTTCCGGAAGCAGTGATAAAGCCGCCTTCATTTCAGCAGACATTTGCTTCGGCCCACCTGCTTTGACCTCATCAATCAGCTTACGTATAGCCGAATCCACATCGCCGCCAATAGTGCAAATCCACAATCCGTCAACTATCGCCCATTTATACTCGAAGCCGCCGCCGTACATCGCATTTATTATCTGCCCTTGTGGCAAATTAGGGTCAGTCGACTTCATCACGAGCTTTGCTGAATCTATGGAAACACCCTTGTAACTGCTAACGCCACGCCTTATTGTAAAGCCCATTTCGAAACCCAGGCTTTTGTAAAAATCAGCAATACCACCGGCGTTCATTATCTCCCTGGCCTCTTCAATGACCTTGTTGAACTTATCAGCATCCTTAACCTTGAGAACATACTTAAGCGCAAAGGGCGGCTTACTATTTGCATCGATCGAGAACGAGACGGCCATCGGCCCGCCAAGAGCGCTAATCATATCTGTGGTCATGGTCTTAATTTTGGTTATATCCTCAGCGGTCATACTCTCACCGGCCATCGTTGCAAGCAAATCGATGCTTTTGAGATTGAGCTTTTTCCAGAAAGGCGTATTCATCTTGCAGGCAAAATTCATCATCGCCCCGTCTTCCAGATACCCTAAGAGTCTATTCTCCTTTACTATGGAGGTATCAGCGGCAAACATATTCGCCATTTCTGTTCCAGGCACTGCCGAAACGCTCACTGTTAGATTGCACGCATTCGGGCTCGGCCTGACAGTTAAGCTCAAAGACTTTGTCTCCTTCATCAGCGTCTCAAAGATAGCAATATACATATCTATTATCTTCACCGTTGGCCCCATCGACCCTTGCTTGCTCGACTCCATACCCTTCATCATCTTCTTCATTTGCTCAAGTTGGCCAGACAGTAAGGGACCAAACGACTTGGACACCTGCTGGATATTTCCATACACCCACAGCGGCTCTTTCACAGCCCGTTGTGCCTCATCAGCATCAAGGACACTCCCCAGCCCGGCTGACCTTCCGGCCAAAATAGATGTTGCGATTGCACTAAAGGTGCCGGACTCGTCTGGCCCTATAAGAGCATAGTTTCCGACCTGCTTAATCAACATTCCACTAAACTCGCCACTTGTTTTTTTTGAAACTCCTTCTGCATCCGGTGGACTCAAGTTAGGATTGCCATCAATAAACTGTTTGTAATCTGTAATGGGTATAAGTACACCGATGAACATATCTGACGGCTTAGGCCCTGGTGATTTTCCGATTGCTGTTACCCCGAATATGGAAAAACTGCCCTCCATATTCACGCCATTTAGCTCCGGACTGCCTAACATCTTTGCGAACTGCATTCGCACCAGCATCGACACCCCCATAGGCATCGGTGAGACGCCGGTTAAAAACTGGTCTACCATACCAAAAGTGTAATCGAAATTATTCACCCGCACACAAAAAAGACTCTCCGCCGGTAATATCTGACCAAGCTCATCACCTTTAGACCTTGGCCAAACTTCCGCCTGTACTCCTGAAGCAAAGCCGAGCAAAACCAAAAACCACGCCGCAACGGTACCTCTCAAATGTTTTGACTTAATCATTATCCATACCTCCATAATAAATTGATGCCGCCAAACTTACTTCTTAAAAACCTTACACCTATGATATTGTACAAGAGTATTTCAAAAAGCTCAATAATTAAAACTCACAGACAATAGCAAACGAGATTGTGTCTCTTATTTACGCTGATATATTTACAATTATCGGCCTTCAGACAAAGCGGCGAACAAATCACCTGTTTGATAGGTATAAATAGATTATTGGCCGTTTTTAGATAGCATAAATGCCTCCGGGGAGGCATGGCAAGCGGCAACCTCATAACTACTTTGCGTGCTTACGGTTATGACAGATAAAATCAGTAATTTTCTCGATTATCAACAATTTTGTAATAATCATTAATCAACAATGATTTAAAAAGTTAAGCGAACAAGGTGTTAAACCGATAAATTTCATTAGTTAGAAGGGTGTTTTTGAGGTTTTTAGGACCTTGGTGGTTTCCAAACGTTCTGTGGCACGGCCATCTTGGCCGTGTATCCATGGGCTGGAAGCCCATGCCACGTGTATTACGTTTTGGGATACTTGGAAAGGATTAAAGACAGCGGTGTATTTTTGGAGTTTTGGTGAGATGAATTCGGTATCAGAGGTCAGAGGTCAGAGGTCAGAGGTCAGAGGGCAGAGGACAGAGGTCAGAGGTCAGTTTTGGGTCTTCTGCTTTCTGTTTTCTGTTTTCTGTCTTTTGTTTTCTGTAGGTTGCGGCAATAAGTTTTTTGACCCAACACAAATAGGCAGGTTCCGTCCTGTTCCAGCGGTGAATGTGATACTGGATTCATTGGGTGTGGCGGAGGAGGCACCATCAGCCTGGGCCAATGCCGAGGACCCGAAGCCGATAGATGCCATGGTTTTTGATACTGATTACGCGTTTGGTCCCGGTGATGTCGTCAGGGTAACAGTTTTCGAGCTGCTCCAGGAAGGGGTTGTGTTTACAAACGATTATATTGTTACCGAGACCGGCAAGATATCCATACCGGAAGTTGGAGAAGTTGATACGGCAGGCTTAACCGAATCGCAACTTGAGGAAGAGATAAGACAGATTCTTTCGCCGAGCATATTAAAAGAGCCATCGGTTATCGTGACTTTACTCAACTCGCAACAGCGTATGTTTTCAATACTCGGTGACGGTGTGCCAGGTCCAGGCAGGTACATTATACCGCGGAGCGAATTTAGATTGGCTGATGCGCTTGCAGTAGCGGGGGGGATAAGTCAATTTAACATAAGCTACGTTTATGTTTCACGTTCTGTTACGGGCAAAGAGTCAATAAATGAGCCGATTGAGTCAGACATTATTGAGCAGGAGTCCGGCAAAAATGCCGGAGAGCAACTGAACGAGCCTAATAAGCAGCAGTTGCTGGAGACAATAGCACCTACTACTCTGCGAAGTAGCGCTTCGCTACGTAGCACGCCGTGGGCGAAACACGGTGTCAGGGCGACCACACGGGGTCGCCCCTACCAACGACAGGGATTAATGATGGCTGCTGCGGAGATGATAACTGATAAGGAACTCGCCGATGTGGCTTTCCCGGAAGGGATTGGAAAGGTTAGCGATGGTGAGCAGGAGAGGACAGACGGCAAAGATGCCGTGCTTGAATCATTCAACAAGCCGGCAGGGCAAGAGGCAATAGAGAGCCGGATAAATCAGGAAAAAGTTGAGCGTATTGAGTGGATTTTTCAGGACGGAAAATGGGTTCCCGTTCAAATCGGTCGGCCCAAAACGACAGAGCCGGTGATGAAAGTTGAGCCTGAAAAAGTAGAGCCCAAAAAAGTTAAGCCTGAAAAAGCACGTGGTCGGCTTGCTGAAAAGGTGCCGCTGGACTTTGAGTGGGAACAGATAGGAGAAGCAGGAGTGCAGACGCGGGTCATAAAGATTCCTGCCGATGGGCTGTTCGCCGGTGAACCTCGGTATAATGTTGTAATAAGGTCTGGCGATACAATTCACGTACCGGTTGACATTATTGGTGAATTTTGTATTATGGGTAATGTCAACGGTCAGGGATACATTAACATTACAGGTCGGCCAATGACTTTGAAGATGGCTATAGCCGCGGCGGGTGGCCTGGGGGCTTTGGCTTGGCCGAAGCGGTGTGAAGTGATAAGAAGGGTCGGCAAGAAGAAGGAAGAAATCGTGATGGTCGATTTGGATAAGATCGCCCGGGGCGAGCAGCCGGATTTCTTTATTAAGCCCAACGATTTGATCAACGTCGGCACACACCCGACTGCAAGATGGCGTGCAGTTCTGCGAAATGCGTTTAGGGCCACTTATGGGTTCGGTTTTATTTATGACCGTAATTTTGCGGATAGAGATTTCGGTACTCGCAGACCAATACCACAATTATTTTAGCAGAATTGTTTAGTTATGCCGAACAATGTTGCTTCCTCTATTGCAGATAGGCACCATTTTGAAGAAAATCCCAAGATGAAAGTCGAGGCACAAGGAGCAAACGAAGGTACTCCATTTTGCAATGAATCGCAAAATGGCAATTCGGCGCCGACAAGCTGGCGTGAACTTGGGGGGCATAATTGCGTCAAGATGCTGATAATTGCGGGCTTGTTCTGCTATCTTTTTCATAACGAAATTGACCGTATAGTCCACAAATGGCTTACTGACAGTAGTTGGTCGCACGGCTTCCTAATCCCACTTTTTAGCATATATTTCATTAACCAGCATAAACAAGAGATTTTAGGTCTTCAAACCAGGCCAAACTACCTGGGTTTGTTTTTTTTAATTTGCTGGATTGTGTTTTATGCTCTTAACGGGGCCAGCCCATCCGGATACGCCTATCTTCAACCCATCAGCATGATAGCAGTACTTGGTGCGGTTGTATTATTTTTAGGTGGGTGGCGTCTTGTTAAATATACGTGGCTGCCGATTGCTTTTTTGGTCTTTGCTGTACCGTTGCCACGGAGATACTATGTTGCGTTTACAATGCCGATGCGACATCTGGCTGCCAGTGTGGCGGCTGTTTTGCTGAATTTTATCAGCGGCCTGGAAGCCACAGCCAGTGGTGTAATCATAGACGTGATTTATAAGGGGCAGCATTTGGAGCCGCTCAATGTGGCTGAGGCCTGCAGCGGGATGCGGCTGCTGATGGCCTTTTTGGCTTTGGGTGTCGCTATGGCGTATCTGCATTACAGACCTATCTGGCAGCGAATCATTTTGTTGGCCAGCACCATTCCTATAGCGGTATTTTGCAATATCGTACGAGTTACGGTTACAGGATTTATTTATGTGCTTATACATCCCAGGTACACTCAGGGTATTTATCACGATTTTCTTGGATTAGGGATGCTGCCCTTGGCGTTTGTATTATACGGTTTTCTCGCATGGTTTATGACGAGCCTGTTTGTCGAGGAAAGCGAGGCGGTTGCTGAGGATATTGTAGTTCGCCGCAAACAATAAATACGGTAGAAACGTAATAAAATAACATAGATGCTAAGTGCAATAAACAATACGAACGACGCAATACGAAGCTATTTGCAACCTGCCTTTTTGATATGTGCAGCGGTGCTTGTACTAAGTGGAATCGTTATGCCCAAGCCGGTAAAGAAAAAGCCGTTGCCCTTGAAAAAATCTTTGGACCTTTTGGATGAGAAGGCTTTAGCTCCTTACAAAGTTTTAGAAAAACCCAAAATCACAAATCAGGAGGTTCTTGAAAGCCTTGGCACGGAAGATTATATCCAATGGATTCTGGAAGATTCCGAGGCGACTGTTGATAGTCCTGTTCGTAAATGCTCATTGTTCATTACTTATTACGCCTTGCCGGATCGAGTGCCACATGTGCCGGAAGAGTGTTACACGGGCGGCGGCCATCAAAGGTTAACGTCTGATAGCGTGACATTCGAAATCAATAAAGAGGACATCGTTGAAACAATTCCGGCAAGATACCTTGTTTTTGCCCGTACAAGTTCTAATTACTGGGGGATGGATACAAAATTTCCTGTTCTGTACCTTTTTAACGTCAACGAAGTTTATGCCAGCAGCAGAGAAGATGCGAGATTCGCCCTAAATAAAAATATCTTTTCAAAATATTCGTACTTTTCCAAGGTTGAGTGGAAGTTTTTTAATACCAGATTCGGTAAGCGAATTTACCCGGGCAAAGAAGAAGCAATTACAGCGAGCCAAAAGCTCTTAAGCGTAATCTTACCCATTTTAGAGGAAGAACATTGGCCCGACCGGGAAAAGTGAAGCGTGATATGTACTGGGACGCAGACGGATTACATAATAGGCAATACGAGGTTTATTTATGGCAAGAAAGAGGTTGAATAAAAAAGTCGCACTTATCGGGTCTTTAGTTTTTGTGCTTTTAGTGTTTGTTGCCATTGGGGTAATTTTGTATCTGAGTGGAGACCCGGAAAAGTTTATCAAAGACGGTGATGCAGCGCTAATAGCAGCTCGTGAGGCAACTGATGAACAGATTAAAGAAGAAACGTACAATAGGGCCGAACGCAGTTATCAAAAAGCACATAGTCTTGCAAAGACCGATTTTCACAGGATAGAGATACTTTTTAAACTGGTGGACCTGTATATCGAGACCGACCAATGGCGCAATGTGCTGGGGTGCTGGAACGGGATAATCAGTATAGATTCGGGGAACCTGAAGGCCCGGTTTGGACGGTTGGAATACGTTTACATAATGGCTGATAGCGGTGTTCAGCTTTGGCAGGAGGTTGCGTCGCAAGCATCGGAATTTATAAAAGAGGCCGAGAATGCAGACCTGCTTATGGAAGATACAGCCAAATGGCAGCCCTTAGGAATGCAGGAAAGAGGGCCTCGCCGCGCCGAAAGGCAGCGATTAGGCACATACTTGTATCTGCTAAGGGGCAGGGCAAATCTTGAACTGACACGGCTTGGAGCGGTAACCGACCCAGACGAATCGCTTGCTCGTGCAACCGATGATTTGAAAAAAGTCCATGAATTTGAACCAAATAATGTCGATGCCTATTGGTATTTGGCGCAGGCGGTCAAAACAAAAGGCCATATCCTCGCATCAAGAGGCAGCATTGAGGAAAAGGACAAAGCTGCAAACCAGGCCATCGAGCTTCTAAAGAAAGCTGTTGAGGTTGCATCTTCTGACCCCATGACCCACATCAACCTTCTAACGGAGAAGATTACTCAAAGTAGGGAAGCTGCACAGCCAACAGAGAAATTGAAGTTACTTGAGCCTGAGTATTTGTTGCTTGTTGAGAAGTTTCCTTCCAGTGCCCAGGTTTATTTAGTGTTGGCTGGATTCTATCAGTTTAATCTCGAAAACCTTGATAAGGCTATCAAGGCGGCCCAAAAAGCCGTCGAATTGGATAAAGAGAATGTGTCCTACGCAATACATCTGGCCGACTTGAACTATCGCAAGTTTTCTATTCATGGACCAAAGCAGAACCTCTATAAAGCAATAGAGGTGGCCAGGAACGCACTTACGTTGCCGGATGCCCAGGAGAAAAGCGGCCCACGACAACGGGCAAATCAAAGGAATAGAGCCGTATTATTTGTCTTTCTTGCACATTGCTATATCGAGCAGATACTTGAGCCTTGCGAGGTAAGAACGGAGGCGCAAAAGCAGGAATGGTTAACAAATGCCGACTGGACAGTACACGAAATTGAGCAGCTATTCGGCAGTGGTGAGGACCCGCAGGTTGTTGAGTGGCGAGGAATGCTTGAACTTGCGAAAGGAAATAAAAACGCTGCTGTTAGGAGGTTATATACGGCTTACGAACAACTTAAAGCACTTAGACCGACGCAGCCACCTTGGCCAAGAGACATACAATTTGCCCAGCTTTCTTACACCCTTGCGAAGATTTTTAAGAACACTGTCGAAGTTGGTGTGGTCACAGACTTCCTGGTAAGTGCGCTCCGTTCAGGTATTGCCTGGACAAAACCTGAAGCGACGTTGGATTATGCTGAGGTTCTTTTGAGGCGCAACTTCTGGACGATGGCCGCAGATAACATAAATGTTTTTGAGCAGAATTTTGGGCCCAATGTGAGAAGCCAAACACTTCGCATCAAAGCTTTACTTGGCGCAGGACAGTTTGACGAGGCTGAAAAAGAACTGGCCAAGATGGCCGATGCATACCCAAATGACCCCAATACGATTAAACTCAACCTGACACTGGTGCAGGCTAAGATGAGGCAGGTCCAAAGAGCCATCGCACAAAAGCAAGCGGAAGAGAGTGTGCCCATAATTTTGCAGAGCACAGAGACGCCGGAAAAAGAAACCAGACCGGTAGAAACCTCCGTGCAGTTAATGACGGACGAATTAAAACGCTACTGGATTGTTTGCGCCGGATTGGTGGAAAAACTATTGCCGATGGAGCCGGATAATACATCGCTTTTGATGTACAAGCAGATACTGTCTGAGCCTGAGCCGCACAAAATTTCCCGAGAAAGGCATAAGGAATTAGAAGAGCAGGTTCTATCAAATATTGCCGACCCAATTCGTCGTGCTATGAGCTTAGGGGCATTTTACCAGAGGCATAAGGAACTGGACAAAGCCGCTGCAGAATTCCAAAAGGTGTTCTCCTCGGACGTGGTGCGTGATGAGTATCGCCGGGAAAAAGATAAGCACTACGCAATAGGCATCACGCAATACGAAACTGTTGCGTCCTATCTTTTTGATATGGCGCTTGCGACGGAAGATTTGCAGAAAGCCTCGCAAATAGCAGAGACAGGACAGTATGAAAATCTCGATGGGTGCGGCGGTCAGTATTTTACGGCCCGCCTGGCTGTGGCTAAAGAGCAATATACAGATGCATTAACGAAACTCAACGAATGTTTGAGGCAAAGGCCTGTCTTTTCGCGCGTACTTTTATTCAGAAGCAGCGTCAACACTGCTCTTGGAAATCAGCATGCATCTATCGAGGACGCCCAGAGAGCTGCATCGTTGAATCCCCTGGATGGAGCTATTGCAAAAGTGTTGGCCAGCGTGCTGTACCAGCGTGATAAAAAGCTCGGGACAAATGTGTCTTCCGAACAAAAAATTGAAACCAGAACCGCTTTGCACAGAGCGTTGAGAGCGAATCCCGGTGATTTGGAATTACTTAGCTTTTACGCTGAATATATAAGCGATGACGAGCCTTTAAGAGCACTGGCGATTCGACAGAATCTGCAAAAAGTCACGCCGACTGTGCAGAATGCTGTACTGCTGGCGAGGCTGGCAATGAAAATGGCTCTTCGTGAGACGAATTCAAAACGCAAAGACGCACTTTTGGCCATTGCGGATTCCTCTTTCGACCAGGCCCAGGCGATAGCTCCAGAAAACAAAGCTGTGCTTGAAGCCCGAACGGAATATTATCGCCTCATCGGCCAACCGGAAAAAGCAGAACAGTTGGTGATACAAGATGAGAAACTACTGTGGAACCATTATTTGCGAATTGGTCGACTTGACGATGCCAAGAAAGTTCTGGAGCAGTTATATAAAAGCCAGGAAAAAGATAATAACGTGGTTAAAGGGCTTTTACTTGTTGCAGAACGACAAGCCGACCAAGATGCTGTGCGGAAATATTCTGAAGAACTTTTATCACTTGAAGACAGCGTCGAAAACCGCCTTTACCAAATTCAGACGTTCCTTAAGATTGGTCTTGTCAAGGAAGCTGAGTATAAATTGCAAAGCTTTAAAGAAAAGCATCCTCAAGAAGGGCCGGTCCTGCTGCTTGAAGCGTGGTTGGCAATGAGGCAGGGACATTTGAAAACAGCTTTGGAACTGACAAATCGAAACCTTGCGGGCAATCAGGACAATACGGTGGCGTGGCGGTTAAGAGGCCAAATTAATCTTTTGATGGCAAATTATGAACAGGCAATCAGCGACCTTAAGCTGAGCAAATCATTGTCAGATGAACTTGTTACCCGCGTTTCTCTGGCAAAGGCGTATCGGCAGGCAGGCCGATACGAAGATGCTATAACCGAACTTAAATATACGATTGACGTGCCTGGCGCTCCTATGGAAGCCAGAACGTTGCTCGAACAGATTTACTTGCAGCTTGACAGAAAAGAAGCACTAAAAAAATTCTATAACGATACTCTCCAGAAACTCCCCGACAGTGTACTGTGGCATACCCGAGTCGGGGCATTTGCTATCGCTGAAGGTGAATTAGACAGGGCGGAGAAATTGTATGGCCAAGCGTGGCAAAAAAGCAGAAACAATGGAAAAGGAGACGCAACAGCATTCGATGGATATTTGCAGGCACTTGTGTTACAGGCAGGGACACCAGGTACAGACACTTGGGACCCCGGAAAGCTGGATAAGGTCTTTGAAGAGGCCAGGAAATATGTTGATAGCTACTTTGCTCACATAGCATATTTGCGGATGGCTGAGGGCAAGCTGAAGCTCGGTGATAACGCAAGTGCCATACAATACTGCCGAAAAGCCGTTGATAAAGCGGGGACAAGTAAAATTCCTGTAATTCAGACTTTGCAAAGAATGTACACGTTAGTAGGGCCGGAAGAGGTGTTGACATATTGCAAGGAAAGACTTGAGGCCGACCCTGATTCACTTGCTGCTAATCTTGCGATGTGTAATTTGACGAAGATTAACGGTGAGTACAACAGGGCGGTAAATTATATTGACAAATGCCTGCAGATAGCAGGACCTGATGGGCCGCACAGGGTTAATTATATAGTGGAAAAAGCGGAAGTTTTAACATTGGCTTATTACAAGACTTCCGATAACAATTATCTCAAAAAGGCTATCGCGGAATACGAAAGTCTATTGGTCGAAATGCCGAATAATACTAATGTATTGAATAATTTAGCATATATGCTGGCTAAAAATGATGAAAGGCTGACCGAGGCTCTTCGGTATGCCGAACGTTCATTGCAGGCAAGGCCAAATAGTCCTGCGCTTTTGGATACTTATGCTTATGTGTTACATAAGAACGGTAGGAATTTAGAGGCGGCAAAATCTTTGCAGGCCGCCCTGCAACAGTATGAGTCCCAACAGGTCCAGATACCAGCAGATGTGTATGAGCATTTAGGTATGGTAAAGGAGAAACTTGGAGCACAAGCTGAGGCCCTTGCTGCTTATAAACAAGCATTGCAGATAGGAGCAGTTAAATTGCCGAAGTCAACCGAGCAGCGAATAAAGTCAGCTATTGAACGGCTTTCGCGTTAGGCAAGTATGGTGAAAATTAACGCCCGCGCTTATTGAGGCCGAGTTCACACCTGATACGTACGTGGGTAAACGAGATACGAAGTATGGTAGAACAGAGACAGAGACAAATGGCTGTAAATAGGGAGACAAGCCCGGCTGGACCCCGGCGTTCCACGGCGGCGGCTGTAACGCTGACACCAAAGGAAGTTTGGTCAATATTGCGCCGGCACATATTGCTGATAATTGTGCTGACTATATTAGGTTTCTTGATCGGCGGCGCGGCTTGGTATTCTTTATTGCAGTTTTTCCCAAAGTACACTGCACAAACTCTTATTAGGGTACTGCCGCCCATAGAAAAAGACCCTATGCTCATCGGCGGCGGTATTGTACCCCAGCAAATTCAATATGGCTATCGTTTGTCAATGGCTAACATTATAAAGCAGCAGAGTACTCTGCGAGAATTGATTGACAAGGATAAAGTTAGAGAAACAACGTGGTTTCGTCGTTTTGCCAAGTATGACGAACAGGGAAGGATTATAAATGTAAACCAGTGCATTCTAAAAGCATTTAAGGATTTGAAGAAGCATTTTAGTGCTTTCGCCCACAGAGATGCTGAGTTTGTTGTGTTGTCAATGACCTGCCGAAAAGACCAAGAATCGGCAGACATAGTCAACGAAATGGCTACATTGTTTCTTGATTCGCAGGGAGATACAAAGCAGGGAGAGATTTCCGCGAAGTTAACAGAACTTGGGCGGCGGCGAGATGATGTTCGAAGAGACTTGACCGTAGCTGAGCAGGCACTGGCTCAGGTGCGTGAAACATCCGAGTTCACTGACCTTGAGCGTCCTGCCGGTCGTTATTTCCAGCACACGGTCACATTACAATTGAATCAGTTGGAACTTGCGCAAAATGACCTGATTCTGCTGATAAAGCAAGCTAAAACTAATATCGAAAATCTTGAGAAATTAGCGGTAGGGCCTATTAACGAGCAGGTTGAGCGTCAAGTAGAGGGTGACCCTGTTATGGTTATGCTTGCGCAGCAGCTCGCCATTCTCGAATCTGAGCTTGCAGGCCAACTTACAAGGTTTGGCGAAACTCACAGAGTAGTGCGTCGAACACGGGAGCTGGTGTACGAAATCAAAGATGAAAGAAAAATAAGGCAAAGCGTAATTGCAGAACAGGTACGCCAGGCGAATCTTAAAAATGCACAAGACCAATTGATTGTGTTGTTAGACAGGAGTGATGAATTAGAAAGATTGCGACAGGAAGCTGAGGAAGATAAGAAAGACCTTGATAATGCCCGCGTACAGTATGAACAGAGGGTCGCTATAAGAGAAGAAAGAAAACAGACGCTCGATGACATCAAAGCGCAGATTGAGAGGTACAGGATATTGCACGATGACCCGGAGACACCTAAGGTCCAGAGGGTCGGCTTTGCTCAGAAACCGCTGGAAGTAAGCTCACCGAGGTGGGAGTTTTATTTCCCCGGCGGGACAATATTGGGCCTCATATCCGGCATAGGACTTGCCTTTGCTTTAGAGCTGCTCAACGACCTGGTGCGGACTCCGAGGGACGTGGCCAGATTTCTACAAATCCAGCTTTTGAGTGTTATACCCGATAGGGATGAAGATGAACAGGTTCGGGATATTGACCTTTGTCATGTTGTTCGTCAGGCGCCTTATTCTATTATAAGTGAATCCTATAGACGGTGTCGGACCAACATTGAGCTGTCAGGCTCTGCGGGCTCCATGAGGGCCTTGCTTGTTAGCAGCGGTGCGGCAGGAGACGGCAAAACGTCCGTAGCGGTCAATCTTGCAGAAACTTTTGTCACTGGAAATAAAAAAGTCCTGCTTATTGATGCCAATTTCAGGCGACCGAGTTTACAAACAATATTCCCAAAGCCGGTAGAGCAGGTCGAGCAATCTAAGTTTGGACTGAGCGATTTGCTGCTGGGCCGGTGTGGTTACCAGGAAGCTATAAGGCCCAGCGGTATCGAGGACCTTGACATAATCGATGCGGGTTCTATGCCTGCTAATCCGGCAGAGCTGCTCGGCGCGTTAAGGATGGAAGAGCTGATTAAAGAGCAGCGTAAAAACTACGATTATATTGTAGTTGACGGCCCGCCGGTGCTGCTGGTAAGCGATGCCAAGGTTCTGGCCAAAATCGTTGACGCCACAGTTTTGGTCTTCAACGCCTCCGCTACGAGGAGAGGTGCCGCGCAGAGGACGATTCGCGAGCTGAAAGCAGTAGATGCCAGGATAGTTGGGTGTGTGCTCTTTGCCGTAAGAGCTTTGAAAGGCGGCTATTTCCAGGAGCAGTTCAGGTCTTACCGGGAATACCAGAAACTTCAGGTTGCTCACTCAACCTAACTTGTGAAAGGATTCTTCGATGGAGAAGTTCTTAGTGACCGGCGGAGCCGGTTTTATCGGTTCAAATATCTGCAAAGAGCTCATTTCGCAAGACTGCTTCGTAAGGGTCATCGACAATCTGCTCACAGGCAAAAAGAGCAATCTCGAAGATTTCATCGACAAAATTGAGTTTATTGAAGCCGACATGGGCGACGAGAATGTCGTTCATACGGCGATGAAGGATATTGATGTTGTCTTGCACCAGGGTGCGTTGCCCTCGGTGCCGCGCAGCGTTGACGACCCTGCCGCTACACACAAGCATTGTGTCGATGCGACTTTCACACTCCTTTTAGCCGCTCGTGATGCCGGTATAAAACGCTTTGTCTATGCGTCAAGTTCCTCAGCTTACGGCGATACGCCCACTCTACCAAAGGTCGAAACAATGCCTCCTATGCCGCTTTCGCCTTATGCGGTAGGTAAGCTGGTTGGCGAATACTATTGCTCCGTTTTCTATAAGGTGTTTGGCCTTGAGACCATTTCGCTTCGGTATTTTAATGTTTTCGGGCCGCACCAGGATCCGACAAGCCAATACGCAGCCGCCATACCGGCTTTTGTAACAGCCATATTAAAGGACAAGCCGCCAATCGTTTTCGGCGACGGCCTGCAGAGCCGCGACTTCACTTATATTGACAACGTCGTTGAGGCCAACCTTCTCGCGGCAAGAGCCGAGCACACCGGCGGTGAAGTTCTAAATATCGCCTGCGGCCAGGTCGTAACCGTCAATGAAACTATTGATATAATTAACGAACTGCTCGGCAAAAGCATAAAGCCGATATATGACCCGCCGCGATCCGGAGACGTGAAACACTCCCTCGCTGATATCGCCCTCGCTGATAAACTGCTCGGCTACAAACCTGCAATCTCATTCAAGCAAGGCCTCCAAAAAGCCATAACCTGGTATCGTGAGAGTCTTCTTTAGCCAGGCTTGCCAGCCGTAAAGAGAACCATAAACCGACTTACTAACACGTGTACTTCTCAAACGTTGATCCAGTTTTTCTTCTTATTGATGGAGTTGTTAACAACGAGGAACTTGTCATGAGAGGTGAATAGAAGTACGCCGCTCAGCGCTCCAAGGCGAGGATCACACGAGTAACACACGGAAGGGCTTGACCTCCGGATGGATTGGAAACAGCCTTCTACTATATTCGTAAGGGCTGGCCAACCTGCTACCCGGCATACCAGATAGTCAGCACCTTTGTTCTCTGCCGCTTGAACCATAGGTGACATCCGCCTACCATCTTTGCCCGACTTGCCAGTGCCCAGTATGTAGGAGCAATAATCCTTTATTAGGTCTACATCCGCAAGATACCCGCTCGGATTACTTGTAGGTTTCCTTGGTTTGAAATACACAACCACTTGTTTCTTATATCGGTCTACCTTGGCTATCTCCGGCCAGTAAAGAGGTGCCGGGCTCTTTCGCCTGCGATTGGTCCCTTGCTGGAACTCTTTTATATGCTGTCTGCTCGCAGCCTTTATTTGCGTTGCATCTGCGCTGGTAAAGTTCTTTTGTCCTCCGAACCACTCGGGTCGCCCATCAAACGGAAGACCAGCCTCGCGTACCGCTTGTTGGAGTGCCCCCGGGGGTTTCTGGGTATGTACTGCGGAACGGTTCTTTACCTCGAAGAATGTCTCTGTTCCGTTTAGTGCGGCTACGATATCACACTTCTTCTGAGATTCAGGAGGGGCCTGCTCAAGGCCAACAATTGTCAAGCCGAGGCCCTTGCCTATCAAACGCATTGCCTCGAATTCAGCAAGCAGGCCGGCAAAGTCCACTTCTCGGGAGTTCTTTTCCGGAAGGCTTTTACGTCCCCTTAGGAACTCGTTCTTTTTCGCATCAAATCCGGGGATACCTTGCAAGGAGAGGAAATGATTGATGGCTGGTAAGCATGGGTCATTGTTCTCTACCATCGAAGCACAACTACCAGGCTGGATTAGGCCTTTAGATTTCAACTCTTCAAACAGCATACCGGCATAAGATCAGTCAGTATATTGGATGAGCAGTCTGGGACATTTATAATTCCGTTTCGTTTATATCCGCTATTTTCATCAGGTGTCTCATCAGGCCTGTTTTTAAAGGTGTGTTGCTGGTTCTACAGACAAACAGGCCTCCACCGCTTCATAAATGGTTTTAAGAAGCTCCTCAAACGAATCGCCCTGAGTAACGCAGCCGGGGATGGCAGGGATTTCCGCCCAGTAGCCTCCTTCCTCTGCTTTATGTATAATCGTTTTTAATTTCATTGAAATAACCTTGTTTTTCAGTGTGGAGCGTTAATCTTTTATGTTCATTATACCTTTTGGCTGGCCCAAAAGCAAGAATTTCGAATCCACTTAATCAGTACAAATCTATATCTACTTTTTGAGCCTTTTGTGCCCTCTTGTGGCTAAACAAAATCAGCAAAAACTCTCTGCGACCTTTGCGTTCTCATCGATAAAATAAATTCGTGTTAATCTGCGGCTGATGCTGTCTTTTTCAGTTCTTCTGCGTTCTGGATTAGTTCTTCTCGGCTCATTTCCTTTTTAGGGGCAAGCTCAAACGTCCATTCGTACTCATCGATAGTTCTTTCCGGATTCAGCATAGTAAAAAAGTCGAATGGAAACTTATCATACCAGGGCCGGTTTAGCTTGCGGTGGGTCTTTAAGGTCTCAAACCCCTCTTTGCTTACTCTCACGTTATAATCGCCATACCATTCAAAAGAGACCGTAACCGGCGATGTGCCTATTTCCTCATCGTTCAGAACCACCAGTGCCTCCTGCGGCTCGGTGTTGATTGTTAGATTCCGCTCTACACATCCGATAATGATTACAGCAGCAACTAATCCAACAACCAGTAGAATCAATAGATTATACTTTGCCATAGCAGATGTCCTTAAACTTTGACAATAATAAATGAGCTTTAATCCTTAATCACTTTTATTTGGGCCTACAAATTCGATAATATTACCATCGGGGTCTTTCACCAGAGTCAAATAGTTATTGCCGCCGAGGTGGTAAGGTTTTTTAACGATAACCGCGCCGGCTTTTTTGGCCCGCTCTACCGATGCGGTCGTATCAGAGACAAATATCGTCAGATAGCTGAAGCCCAAACTCGAATGGATAAATCGGTTATCAACCTTTTTCCCCTGTGCCTGCGGAAACTGCATAAGTTTGATTTTGGTCGCGGTCGGCTCGTCACCTAACACAAACACCCTCACGTGGAACGGCTGGTCGTCAGTTAAGCCTGAGCCGCCTCCCATATCCGCAGACACATCAAAGCCGGATACCTCGGTAAATCCCAGCGCATTTTTGTAAAAGGCCGCCGACTTTTCCACATCGCTCACAACAATCCCAACGTCAATAGTAGTACGGGCATATTCACTTTTTGCCCCACCTGTGGCGGCACAGCCGCCCAGTAATATGCCTGCAATCAAGAGAGCAACCGATAGAGCCAACAAATTGTATCTTCCCATAACAAACTTCCTTAAATCTTTCATTTCAGTTTGGTTGTCCAATTATAACGAAAACGCCGATGTGCAAAAGCCAAAAGTTGCCCGTCGCCGATTTTTATAACACCAGTGGCTGTTATTTTCGCTCGCTTATTTGGCGTTTTGCCGCAGCCAGCCACGAAGGGTTGACCGTAACGCCCCAGCCGGGGCCGTCCGGGATAGCGACCCGCCCGTCCCGTACCTCCAGTCCAGGGTAATATATGTCCTTAGTCCACCCAGCCGGCTCGATAGAGAACTCCAGATAAGGCCCGGCGTTAGGTATCGCTCCGAGAATATGCAGCGTAAAAACGGTAACCATCGCTAAGTTGGCCGAATGGGGTACACAGGACATGTTCTCTTTCGCGGCCAACGCGGCGACTCGCAGGGCACGCGTCAACCCGCCGACATAGCAGATGTCCGGCTGGACAACATCGACAGCGCGCATACGAATCATCCGCCGCCACTGAGCCAAGTCGTTGTCCTGCTCACCCCCAGCCACAGGGACTTTCAAGGCAGCCGTAACCTTGGCCGTCCATTCCAGCTCCCAATACGGGCAGGGCTCCTCTAAGTGACAGACATTGTTATCTTCAAGTATCTTTCCGACCTCAATCGCCTTGGCCGGCGTGTAGCAACTGTTTGCATCCACCAGCAGCGACACATCATCACCGATGGCCTTGCGGACAGTCGGAACAAGCGCTTCAGTTCGCCCCGGCCACTGGTCCTGGTCGTGTCCGCATACCTTACCGATACGAATCTTGAATGCACGGTAGCCCTTCGTGTCCCTGAGATGGACCAGCCTCTTGGCTTCATCTGCCGGCTTAATGTCCCGCCTCATGCTTGAACCGTATGCGGTTATCGGCCGGGGCGTCCCGCCAAGCAGCTCGCAAACGCTCTTTTCTTCGCGCCTGCCGTGAAGGTCCCATATCGCCGTATCCAGCCCCGCTAACGCCCGACAAACAAAAGACCAGGGATACTTGTAATTCGTCTCGATACACCGGTCGACGATAGCATCGATGTCGGCCGGGTCTTTGCCAAGCGCGTGTGGAGCAATCTTGCGGTGCATGACCATTGCAGAGATATCGGCATCGTAAGTGGAAATCTGGCCGCAGCCCTCTGCGACATCATCGGTACGAAGGCGAACAATGCTTACATTACCGCGGGTGAAGGTCTCAATGCTCTTGATTTTCAGGCCTCTCTTCATACCTATTACCTTGTGCCCGCTTTTTAGCCTGATGTGACTTTGAGCCTTACCTTTTTCGGCCTTTAGTAACTGGCTTGACGTTGCCCCCAATACTGCAATAGCTTTAAGAAAATCACGCCGACTGTTCTTCATTGCTCATTCTCCTATTTTGTAAACCGGCCATCTGACGCCTTTCAGATACGAAGTATATCCGCATATCGGGCATAAATCAAATAAAACAAGCAGTCGAAACGCAAATTTATTGACAGTGATACTTCCGGGCGTTAAGTTATTGCCAAATTTGATGTTTTGGTATTTTGGTGGTGCTCGTATTATGAAAATTTCGTTGAATTGGTTAAGTGATTATATCGAAACAGGGCTTACTTCAGACCAAATCGCTGATGTTCTGAGCGATTTAGGACTACCTTGTGAAGGGATAGAACATCTTGGTGACGATGCTATAATTGATGTTGAGGTAACCAGTAACCGCGGTGATTGTCTCAGCTTACTTGGTATCGCCCGTGAATTAGCTGCTGCAACGGGCAAAAAATTAAAGATGCCTAAAGTTGAGCTTGACGAATCAGACAAAGACGTTACAGAATTTGCTGGCGTCGAGATAGCAGAGCCGGAATTGTGTGGCCGGTATACCGCTCGCATTATTGAAGGGGTCAAAATTGGACCGTCGCCGGATTGGCTCAGGAATCGTATCGAAGCCGTTGGCTTGCGCAGCGTCAATAATGTCGTTGACGCAACCAACTACGCAATGATGGAGACGGGTCAGCCGCCGCACGCCTTCGATTATGAAAGAATTGTTGATGGCAAAATAATAGTCAGAAAAGCTATTGCCGGCGAACGCATTGTCAGTATCGACGGCACGACATGTGAGCTGGATACCAATATGCTGATTATTGCTGATACACGAGGTGCTGTGGCCATAGCCGGTGTAATGGGTGGGCTGGATACCGAGGTCAGCGAGGCGACAACAACGATTCTTTTGGAGGATGCGTACTTTGACCCGGTCAGTGTCCGAACAACGTCTCGCAAACTCGGCCTGCCTTCGGAGGCAGCCTATCGATTCGAACGTATTGTGGATATTGAGATGGTGGACTGGGCCTCGAAGCGCACTGCACAGTTGATTACGCAGGCGGCGGGCGGGAAGGTGGCCAAAGGTGTCGTTGATATTTATCCTAAAAAGCAAACACAGAAGGAACTGACACTGCGGCTTTGGCGTTTGAGCAAAATGCTTGGCATTGAAATACCCTCTGAAGAAGTCGTACGAATTCTGTCAGCGTTAAGTTTCCACCCGCAAGCCAGCCAGGATACGGTAGTTTGCTCGGTGCCTTCGTGGCGGAGTGACATTTATCGCGAGGTCGACTTAATCGAAGAGGTCGCACGCGTCTATGGCTACAATAAGATACCGACAGAGCAGCAGATTAAAATCGAAGTGGTGCCTGTCGATGCTCGTCAGAAATTGGCTGAATCGATTGGAACGTATCTTAACGGCTGTGGCTTTTATGAAACGATTAGTGTGGGCTTTGTTGACGGCTCTGTTGCTGAACTTTTTACGGACCGGGACATCCGAGAACATTTGGCTGTAAATGATGTATCCAGGAAGAGCGCGAATATGCTTCGCCAGACACTTATAGGCTCGTTGCTGGGTGTCCTCAAGACAAACATCAATGCCAAGAACTCACCCTGCAGGATATTTGAAATTGCTGATACCTTTGTTCCCCGACCACAGCGGGACAAAGAGAGTAATCTGCCGATTGAAAAAAATAAAGTGGCCCTGGTTTGTGACAGTAACTTCAGAGACCTGCGGGGCGTGATTGAAGGCCTCATAAAAAGCGTCGATAGAGATGCCCAAACGGTGTTTACTCCTGCGGGCCTGGTCTGGGCGCAAACCGGTGCGCAGGTCGTCGTGAACGGCGAGGTAATCGGTACGGCAGGAATTGTTTCAAAGGCGGTGAAACAAAAATTTGACTTCAAAGAGCTTTCGCCCGCCGCCGCGGAGCTGGAATTTGAGCGGCTTTTTGCTTTGCAGCGAGGTACCGTAAAAGTAAAAGCCATCCCGAGATTTCCCGCAATACAGCGAGACCTATCCATTGTTGTGAACGATAAAAAAAGTTGGGCTGATATTATTGACGCCGTTAAACAAAAGGCCTCCCCCGAACTTGAAAATATTCAATTTGTCGGGATATACCGTGGCGAGGGCGTCCCATCCGGTAAAAAGAGTGTTACGCTTTCAGTGCGGTTTAGAGATGAAGATGGAACATTGACCCATGAGACGGTTGACCACTTTCAGGCCGATATTGTCGAGAACCTGAAAAGTTTAGTCGGGGCGAAGCTGCGAACTGTATAATTCGTATTGTCCGATATTGAACCGGTTGCGGAGTCCGCTGTTTATTCCAATCAATATTGCCTCAAATTCTATTGACTTTCAGCCCCAAAAAGTGTATAATCATAGTATCTGAATCGGTTATATTAGAGGCAGGGGGGTGGTGATGAAATACATTTCCATTCGCCTTGCTCAGTGATGTTTTAAGGTGATAATAGTGCGCATAGGACGCACCTCAAAATATTAACATTATGTTTAAGGGGAGGTAATGTGCAATTTTATCAGGAATGATTTTCAAGAGAAATTATTATGATGGAATTGGTGCACACGGATTGCATGTTCAAAAATCAGCGTTTTTTTGTAAGGGGAAAAAATGAAAAGGATAGAAATTTTGAAAATTTTCGTTTTGGTTTTGGGCCTGATAGTTTGCCCGGCTGAACTCACCAGGGCAGCTCCAATGGGAACGGTGTTCACCTACCAGGGGCGGCTCCTGGATGCCGATGATGCAGCAGACAGTCTGTATGACTTCGAGTTTAGGCTCTTCGACGACCCCTGTACAGGCATACAGCAAGGAGGTACGATTGATGTAAACGACCTTGATGTAATCGACGGATATTTTACAGTGGAATTGGATTTCGGCGGCGTGTTCAATGGCAACGCCCACTGGCTGGAAATTGCCGTTCGGCCGGGGGAAAGTATCGATGCTAATGATTTTGCCATCTTGATTCCTCGCCAGGAGTTGACGCCCACGCCATACGCGATTTATGCAAAGGCCTCCGCCCCCGACAACGACTGGTGGCTCGTTTTGAATGATATGTATTCAATACCCTTGGGTAATGTCGGCATCGGGACGGCGAACCCGGCCTACAAGCTGGATGTTGCCGGTGATATTCGGGCCACAGGGAGTATCTATGGTACTATCGCCGGCACTGTTGCGAATGCAGATAAGTTGGACGGCTGCCACGAAAGCAGCTTCTTCCAACTGAGTGAGAATGAAATAGTGACAGGCCGGCCCGCTTTCAATGGTGGCACTTCCGGTTCCAGTCCTCCCTTCTATGTGGACAGCAGCTATGTGGTCAGTGGCCTCAACGCCGATTATCTGGATGGCTTGCACTCATCTTCCTTTGCGACATCGGGTCACAACCACAACACGCTTTATTATACGCAAGCCGAATCTGATGCGAGGTTCGTTAATGTAACCGGCGACAGCATGACCGGGACTTTGAATGTCAACGGAACCGTCTACACCACCCATGATAGCAGCTTTTACGCGGCCTATTTCAATAACGCGGGCACCGGCGACGGCATTCGCGCCTCCAGTAATGCTACAGCAGAAAATTACGCGGCTGTCTATGCTCAGAATTATGGCACCGGCTCCGGTATTTACGCTTCCAGCACGGGAGGCTATGCGGGATTTTTCAAGGGCGATGTGAAAGTCGATGGAAATTTAAAAGTTTACGACGGCTTCAATCTGGTACTGGAACTCGGTACCGGCCTTGACTATGCGGAAGGTTTTGATGTCTCCGAGTCCACCAAGATTGATGCAGGCTCGGTGCTCATCATTGATGCTGATAACCCCGGCAAATTGGCTCTAAGTAATAAGCCCTACGACACAAAGGTCGCAGGTATCGTGGCCGGCGCCAACGGGATTGGCTCTGGTGTACGTCTGGGAGCAGGGCAGTTTGACTACGATGTTGCCTTGGCAGGCAGAATCTATTGCAAGGTAGATGCGACAGAAGCAGGCGTAGAGCCGGGTGATTTGCTCACGACCTGCGCCACGCCGGGCTATGCTATGAAAGCCGCGGATTATGCACGTGCACAAGGCGCTATCTTAGGGAAAGCAATGGAAAGCCTGGAAAAAGGTCAAAAAGGACAAATATTAGTGCTTGTTACCCTACAGTAAGAAAGGTAAGTAACGAACATGGATAAATTAAAAAATACAATCCTGATAGCGTTGCTGGTGGCTGTGGGGCTGACAATGCCAACCCGGGCTGAGAAGGCATCTATTGATGAGGCACTGACCGTGGCGAACAACTGGATTAACCTGATTATCCAGAAAAAAGGAAGCTGGGGCGATGCCAATACTGCCTATGTGGAAGACATAAAGGAATTCAAGCGTGGCCAGCGGACCCTCGGTTATTTTTGTAATGTCAAGCCGGTAGGCCACATTGTTCTCTCCCTGCACAAGCAACTGGCGCCGGTAAAGGCGTACTCAGCAACCTGCAACCTGGACCCAGACTCTGAAGTGGGTATAGCCGAACTCCTGAAAGACTGCATGGAGCGAATCCATAATAGGATTAACGAATGGGCCACGAGGATGAATGCATCGCCTGACAAGGTCATGGCGGATATCCTGGAAATCAACTATCGTGGTTCATGGGATGGGCTGAATGTTGATGCTATGTCTTTCCAACAAGAGCTGGATTCTGAGGTTGAGCTAATGAACTACCAGTCAGGTCAGGTCTTACTAACCTCAAGCTGGCACCAGGGAGACCCCTACAACCGTACCTGCCCGGCGCCACCGAGCGGTGATGACTGTACTGCAGCCCACTGTGTTGTCGGCTGCGTGGCTACAGCCGGCGCACAGATTATGCGTTATTGGA
The DNA here is from genome assembly GCA_013349615.1 of Planctomycetota bacterium. Classification (GTDB taxonomy): domain Bacteria; phylum Planctomycetota; class Phycisphaerae; order Sedimentisphaerales; family Anaerobacaceae; genus CS2-K091. The sequence goes on from DUZJ01000002.1 coordinate 94,951, forward strand.
ATTGGCCGCCTTATGGCGAAGGAATTCCGTACGAAGATTTTTATGATTGGGCTAAAATGCCCGACAGAGCCACTGCAAGTTCCTCGACTGACCAGATTAACGCAGTGGCAGAGCTTTGCCGCGAGGTGGGCCAGGCAGTCGGGATGGATTATTGTGGAGGTGATGGCTGTCAGTCGGCTGCCTATACCTACGATATGGAGGGCGTATTCGAAAATCAGTATCGCTACTCGATGGATTGCGCGAGACGGAATCGAACTGACTACACTCCCACAAAGTGGTTCTCTCTCATACAGGGTAATCTCAATGCGAATCGTCCTTTACAATACCGGATTTTAAACCACTCTATTGTATGTGACGGATGGCAGATAGTCGGCGTTACCAAACAGTACCACATGAATTACGGATGGGACAACTTCCGCGACACCTGGTACACCCTGGATGCCTTGCATTATCCCGCAGGCGGTGGCGCGAGTGATGAATACCTGCTGGAGAATATCTATCCAAAGCAGTCCTTGCACAGCGTGCTATCCAGTTCATACACGCGAGATTCGACGTTCTATTATCGTTATTTCAATGTGGATGCTACGGGCACCAGCACAACCTTTGATGGCGGCCAGTACCTGCAGTTTCTGCCGGACATTACGGTAACCTGTACCAGCACTACCGGTGGCTCCATTCGATTCAATGGTTCGGCTTCCTATATTACAAGACTTTTCAGCCGCGGTGATAAAGGAAAAGGCGCCCGTCTGTATAGCGGTGGTACCATCAAGCTGAATCGTTTTGGCAGTATCAGATTTGAGTAGTGAGGAATCTGCAATGAATAAGTAAGGCCCGAGTTTTACCGAATATAAGAGAATCAGGAGGAAACAGATGAAGAAGAGAAAAACGATAGCAGGTATAAGTCGGTCAGCCGTTTGGATAATGCTGTTGATGATATCTGCTGCCAGTGGCCAATATGAGTTGAGCTGGTACACGATAGATGGGGGCGGCGGGCAGAGCAGCGGTGGAGCATACACACTCACAGGCACAATTGGTCAGGCGGATGCGGCCTGGAGCAGCAGCGGCAGCTATGAGCTGCTCGGCGGTTTTTGGCCGGGTGGACCTATCTGCATAGTCGATTTCGAGAGCTATGCAAGATTCGCTGAACTATGGCGTGATAGCGGCTTTGACATTGCTGCTGACTTGGACGGTAGCGAACTCGTAGATTTTGGTGACTTAAAAAAGTTTGCTGATTTATGGCTGCACTGCTGCCCTGCGGGCTGGCCATTGAAATGAGAGTAAAATCGATAAACAGAAAGGCTGAAGAGTTTAATTAAGTGCCTGGAGTTAGATGGATTTTTATTGACTTTTATACTCAAATTTGGTATAAATAATAATGTAGGCTAACCCCTGCAATGCTCGTATAGAGAGTGTGTCTTTAAAAGAACCGATACCCAGTACTCAGGGAAATCAGGCCTTGATGTTTCGGAAATGCCTACTTCGATAGGACTTTCGGACACAAGCAACGATTACCCACTTGGAAGTAAAGGGTTCTTTTCAGACGCTTTCTTACGGCACCGCAGAGGAAAGCCTCGTATTTAATAAAAGGCCTGTTTATGCAGGCCTTTTATCTTTTTGCGCCTTTTAAGTCTATTATAGTGCCAAGGAATATCGGACTATCAAGCTCCCCCAAATCCATGTATGTGCCGCCGAATAATGTACTTACCATTTGCTTTGCTTTTTGGATTTAAGCCCAAGATTAGATTTGTCGATTAAACAAGTGCTGATGAACAATCTTTTTCTTCAGCTTATGATATTCCTTATTATTTGCAATCAGGAGGCTTGCTTTTTGGAGAGATAAGAATGCTCGAAGTGCGTAACTTTATGGTTTTGCCGGCACTGCCGGATTCTTTGAAGGAACTTGAGGTTATCGCCGGGAATATGTTTTGGTCCTGGAATCCGGAGTTTGTAGACCTGTTCAAACGTATTGACGGTAATTTATGGACCTCTTGTGGTCACAATCCGGCCAAATTTCTCGGCAATGTCTCACAGCAGAGCCTGGAGGCTGTGGCTGAAAATCAAGGTTTTTTGGGTGAGCTGCACCGAGCCGTGGAAAAGCTCAAATTATACCTTGATGGGACAACGTGGTTTGAGAAAGTTTGTTCAAAACATAGCAAACCGCTTATCGCGTATTTTAGCGCCGAGTTTGGCGTTCATGAAAGCCTGCCTATTTATGCTGGTGGCCTCGGAATTCTGGCAGGTGACCACTTAAAGAGTGCTTCAGACCTCGGCGTTCCAATAGTTGGGATTGGCCTTCTGTATCAAAAAGGATATTTCCGCCAGTATTTGAACCTTGATGGTTGGCAGCAGGAGGTGTATATCGAGAATGATTTCTATAATATGCCTATCGAGCTCGTTCGCAAAAAGAGCGGCCGGCCGTTAACCATTAGCGTCGAATATCCGGGCAGAGGTGTGTCGGCCCAGGTATGGTGTGCTTCCATTGGCAGGGTAAAATTATATCTGCTGGATACGAATATACCTGCTAATTCATCCACAGACCGTATGATTACCGCCAGTCTTTATGGCGGCGACAGTGAGCTGCGAATTCGCCAGGAGATTATGTTGGGCATCGGCGGCTTAAAGGCCCTGACTGCTATGGGTATTGTGCCTACTGTCTGCCATATGAACGAAGGCCACGCTGCTTTTGTCACACTGGAACGTATCCGACAATTGCGAAGCGAAAAGAATATGACTTTTGATGAGGCTCTTGAAGCTACAAAGTCTGCTAATGTTTTTACGATGCATACCTGTGTAAAAGCCGGGCTTGACGAGTTCTCCGTGGGCCTGATGGATAAGTATTTTGGCAGTTATTTCCATCACCTCGGGATAAATCGAAAGCGGCTTTTGGCTTTGGGAAGAATACTGCCTGATGACGACATTGAGCCATTTAAAATGGCAATTTTGGCATTGAATCTGAGCTGCTATGTTAACGGCGTAAGTAAGTTACATGGGCAAATATCGCGTGAGATGTTTTCAAGTCTTTGGCCTGGTCTGCCTGTTGATGAAGTGCCGATAAAGTCCATTACAAACGGTGTACACATCCAAAGCTGGATATCTGATGAGATGAACTGTTTATATAAAAGATATCTTGGTCCAAATTGGTCTGATGTAACTACTGACAAGTCCGTTTGGAATAACATAGAGCAAATTCCCGACGCAGAACTCTGGCGGGCCCATCAACGCTGCAAGGAGCGGTTGATTGTTTTTGCGCGCAACCGGCTTAAAGCTCAAATGCAGCGGCGAGGTACGTACCATACCGAATTGACCCGGGCTGAGGAGGTTCTCGACCCTGAGACATTGACCATCGGTTTTGCCAGAAGATTTGCCAGCTATAAAAGAGCAAATCTTTTGCTGAAGGACCCGCAGCGGTTTGTAAGGCTGCTTAGCGACCCGGCTCGCCCCATCCAGATTATTTTTGCCGGTAAGGCTCATCCGAAAGACGCCGAAGGCAAGGACATTATACGTCAGATTATTCACTTTGCCAAACAGTACGACCTGAAACGGCGTATAGTATTTCTGGAAGACTATGATATTGATGTAGCGACAGTCATGGTCCAAGGTGTTGATATTTGGCTAAGCTCTCCTCGTAGACCGATGGAGGCCAGCAGCACAAGCGGTATGAAAGCCGCAATTAACGGTGCTTTGAACGTGAGCACTTTAGATGGCTGGTGGTGTGAGGGTTATAAACCCGAGGTAGGCTGGGTCATTGGTGCTGGTGGATGCTACGAGGATGCCGATTATCAGGATATGGTAGAGTCGAAGGCGATTTATGATATGCTGGAAAGCGAGATTGTTCCACTGTTTTACACCCGTTCGGCTGATAATTTGCCGCGAGACTGGATACAAAGGATGAAAAATTCTATCAAGTGGATAGTACCCAAATTCAACACACACAGAATGCTTACTGAGTATACGCGAATGTTTTATAATCCGGCTGCGGCCAGATGGCGCTATTTGACCGCCGAGGCCATGTCGCGGGCCAGGGCGCTTTCGATGTGGAAGTCCAATATGAAAAACGTTTGGACTGAGTTGGCCATTAAAGATGTCCAGATACAGGTTGACAAGGGACAAAATTGCGAGCAGCTTGATTCCAAACAGCCTCAGCTTAAGCTCGGATCGGAGTTAAACGTCAGGGCCTTGGTTAAGCTTGGAAAGGTCAGCCCGGATGACGTTTCTGTTGAGCTTTATCATGGCCCTGTGGATACTCGGGGTCAAATCAAGGACGGCTCGGCTGTGAAAATGGACCATAAAGAGCTGACAGAGCAGGATGGAGAACATTGGTTTGTTGGCTCGATGCCTTGTAGAAAATCCGGTCGGCAGGGCCTTGCTGTGCGGGTCTTGCCAAGAAACGCTGACCTCGTTACCCCCTATGACCTCGGCCTAATCCTTTGGGAAACAACACCTGCAAAGGTCAATGCGTGATACGAAATACGAGTATCAAGTATCGAACACCGAGAATCGATTTATTCATTCTCTTTGTTGTGCAGAAGCTCATAAACCTCGTCAGACGAAGTTGCCGTCTCAAGCGATTGTCTGAATTGTTCGTCGAGCATAAGTCTGCTTATTCTGGCAAGAGCCTGAATGTGAGGGCCGGTTTGTTCGGCCGGCGATACCAGCAAGATTATAATTGTTACCGGTTTGCCGTCGACGCTTGCAAAGTCGATTGGTTCGCCTGCGACCCCGAAGGCCATAACGAGTTCTTTGACCGCTTTACATTTGCCGTGTGGAATGGCAATTCCGGAGCCAATACCTGTGCTTCGGGTTTGTTCACGCGTAAAAACCGCATCTAAAGCAACCTTTTTGTCGAGCAGTAATCCGTTAGAGTCCAGCACTTCCACCAGCTCAGTTATTACGGATTCCTTGTCTTTACCTTCCAGTGGAACTATGATGCA
>DUZJ01000003.1 GCA_013349615.1 Planctomycetota bacterium
CAGAAGTGAAACGACCAGTGCCATCGCGTACAATATCCCGATAACCGCTTCGCGAGGTATTTCCCGACTTTTAGGCTTGATTAAGGCCAGCAGCAGCGAGCCAAATAGTACAGCTACCATTGCAAATAAATAGGAAAAGCCTGAGCCGTATTTGATATGCAGAGCGACACCAACCAGGGCGCCAAAAGCAGCCAATTGGTCTAAAACCAAGTCGGAAAATATCAGGGTACGCCTGATTATGTGAAGACCAATGTAAGTATGCAGCACCAAAACCACGGCGATTAAGACGAGCTGGCGTGAAAACAGACCTACCGTCTCCGGCATTATCGATGTCCTTCCCGACTCAGCGAGACCACACTTTTAGCACAGTGCAAAGTGAGAATCCCACCCAGACATTTAGCCAATCTCTTAAAATATCTTCTTCTTAGCTGCCTTCAGCAGCTTTTATCAGCCCGTCAGTCCAGTAATCGACAAGCTCAAAGTAATCGTCGATACCCGGAGCGCCGCCTACGAACAGCGGCACTATGACTGCCTTTGCGCCGGTTCTATCGGCCACGATCCTGACCTTTTGCTCATCAAAGTAGTTTGCGGCCAGTATAATACGAATATCTCTTTTACGCATCATGTTTACCAGCTTGGTCACATGTTTCAGTGACGGTGGTATGCCCGGCTTGGTTTCGATGCTGCCCGCTTCTTCGAGTCCGAACAGATCGATGAAGTAAGACCAGTTTTTATGGTAGACAATGATGGGGCTCCCGCGCAAAGGAAGCATCTTCTTCATCCAGCCGCCAAGTTTATCGATTAAAGGTTTCCCCTGGAATTTATTTTGTTGCAAAAACTCGATTAGCTTGTTTTGTTGCGCCAGTCTGCAGAGGGTATTGCCTCCAAGCAACTTAACTAATTCTTCGCCAAACATGCGCATGTCCATTTCATCATGCAGTTTCTTGAGGTTCTCTTCATAGATATCCTTTCCTTCAGGGTCGTTTTTGATCAGTCCGATGGCAATATTGCGAGCAATCTTCTTTGTGTTAATGGGACTGGTGTTAAGATGTGGGTTGCCAAATATGTGGACATCACCTTCAATTTGTGAAATAACCTTGGGTATTTCTACAAGTTTTATGCCTTGTGAGACCGCCACATAGCCAACTTCGCCACTGACGACCTGTTTGTTGCCAGACTTGTTGATTACAGTTGGCAGCCACATTTCCAAGTCGAGGCCCGTGGAAATCAGCACGTCAGCATCCCTTACCATTTGTACAAAGGATGGCTTAGGCCTGATGTGATGGGGGTCCTGAACGCTATGGACAATAGAATCAACAGTAATCCGCTCACCGCCAATAGCTTTTGTCAACACAGCGTAGTCCGGTAAAGTTGCTACAATGTGCAAACGTGAATTCTTTTCTGCCGCCGCATTTTCAAAGGAGCAAAACGTCAGCGCAACCAATATGGACAAAATTAAACAGGTTCTTCTTCTCATAATAATAGCCTCCTTTTAGTTTAGTACCGTTCGTGCTTATGCGGGCCGGCGGCAAAAATCGCCTGGAACCACAGTATATTTTCCGGCTTCTCCATACCCGAGCCATCTGCATAGTCATACTCAAGGCGAAACTTAACAAATTCGCTCTGCCACCAGGTTACATACGGGCATATTTGCCACCGATAGGCATCATCAGCAGTATAGGCCAACGGCGCCAGAGAAGCATCTGTTACGTTAGCGTAACCTTTGCTGTCCGGCTTATAGTAATCGTATCTGATTCCGACGTCCAGGTTTCGGGCTGCTTTTGTCTGCAGATAGCTGTAACCGCCCCAGGCCTGCAAATTGTCTCTTCCGGAATTGTCCGGGGCCATGATGTCTCGATTGAGAAGATATACTTCGCTGCGCCATTCCACGTTGCGATAGAGCGCCCGGTCTGCAGGTTCCCAGAGAACAGAAAGGTCTGCCCCGAATACCTGGGTTCCCAGGGCATCATATTCCGTTTCGAGTGCTTTTGCTTTTTCCACATTCCATCTATCGTTCCAGCCAAACAGGCCGCTCAGGCCAAACTCCAGATACGTGTCTCTGGAAAGATCTCGATAGTTCTTGTAGTGGAGAAGCAAGGAGGGATTGCCCAATGTGTCTCCGCCGAACAGCCGTTCATTTTCAGTATTTGTGAGTTGAACAACCAATCCCTGATGGGCCTTGCCCCACTTGGGTAGTATCCACTCCAGAGATGCGCCCGTTTGATTGAGACCTTCGTCACCGAAGATATTACGCAGGGCTAAAGGATATTCGACCTGATCGATTGCATCTTCATGCCAGCGGTTGACTACCCCAAACTGCTGACGGAATCTACCCAGGTCGAGATTGGCGTTTTCGAACATTGAGAAACGCGTAAAATAAATCTCTTCAAGGTGAATCTCTTCATCATGTATATGTGCGGTAGCTTTCAACCTCGAAAAGGGGTCAAGATAGGATTGAAAATTCAGTTCGAGACCTCTCATGGAAGCATCCGTACGTTTTCTCGTTCCGGATTGGTGCCTGTAGTAACCGAGAAAATCCCCTGAGACGCTGATTTCCGGATTAAGCTTTTGCAGACTAAGTCCCCCAAACTTAAAAACAGTTTCCTCCGGTGTTTTCTCTTCTTCCTCTTCGCCGGCCGTGCTCTCGGCTAACTTGCGCAGATAATCGGCTTCTTCCTCAGCTTTGACCTCCTCAGTAACAGGGGGAGGGGGGCTGAGCTTCTCGATTTGTTCTTTTAACGCCTTGATTTCATTCTCGTGCTTACTTTTCATTTCATCCATCTGACGCTTCAGTTCGAGCATCTGCTGCTTAAGCTCCGTAAGCTCGGTGTTCTCCGTCTCCTTATTCTGGGCAAGACCCAAACTGGGAAAACCTATCATTACGAGAAAGAGGACTATGCACGCCATTTTTTTAACTTGCATATTTACATCTCCCTTTTGAGAGCTGACACATTAGCCAGAGTACACAGAGTTTCCTGGGTTTGAGCGGTTGTTTTTATTCACTGGCCGTGCCGCGTCTTATGTTTTAAGACCTAAGATTAAATTTGCACCAGAGTATTGATACTCTGTGCCCGCATTAAGAAGTGCCGGCTGATGGGGGGGCGCGTAAGAGGAATGAGTAGGCCCGCTCATTGTGATTTACAACCGTCAAATGCTGTAAGGGTTGAGAAATAACCGGGGATTCAATCTTGAGCAAGACCGGGCCATGGTTTACTTCGGTCGACTTGAAGGTGGCTGAGAACATACAAGCCAGACACGGCCCGTGAGAGGATAAATCGTTTTGCGTGTCCGTTTTTATTGCGCCAAGAACACAGCCTTCATTGTGAAATAGTTCAATTGTGAAGATTACAATCAGATAGAAGGCAACGACCGCAACCGACTCCACCTGATGAATCCTGGAATGTTTTTTTGAAAAAGCGAACATATTTTTCTGACCACTTCCGACGGTTTCCCAATCTTGCGCCAAATCATGTAAAGAGTGATTCTATACACGTCGGTGTGTTATGTCAACGTTTGTCTAACTAAAATCTGGCTTTCCTGGAAAAATCTTTGATAAAGTCCTTGAGAAAAACGGCAGGACCTTCGATTTCAGCCTTTTCCACAGCCAAAATCCCCTGTATTTCAGCCACAAAGGCACCAAGACACGAAAGTTTGGATATATTTGTCTGTTAACTTCTAACTTTCTTTCATTTTTTAATGTCTTTGTGCCTTCGTGTCTTCGTGGCTAATCCTTAAATGGCGAATTGGGGTCACAAGCCACCCCGCACCAATTGCGTCAAGGTTCAGTATGAATGTTGATTTCCAGTAGCTGATAGGTTGTGTGTGGGAATTGGTGCGGGGCTAATTCCACCTGCCTGCGATATAATTGGGCACAGATGAATGGAGCGGTGAACCGGCGGATTATAAAATGTGATTATACCCCCGACTAAATCAGTCTCCCTGCTCGACGACACACCACTACTACTCTGCGAAGCAGCGCTTCGCTGCGAAGTACGAGCTGACAGTCTGCTACATCTGCAAGCACACTTCAAGACTCATCATCTTGTAACTTGGAACAAGCAGCAATACGAACCAGGGAACCTTCAGGGGGCATGTTCTCGAAGCGTACTCTAAATCTCTTGAAGCCTCGGAATTTGCCAATAATACGTCTTGGCACATAGACCTCTGAAGAGTGGGCCTCGTCCAACACGGTTCCATCAGGGGACAATAATGTAACGCAGACCTCTGTCTTGATAGGTAAGCCGACCCGGTCACGTCGCCTTAAAACTCCGGTTACTACAAAACCCTTTTCATCCTCGTATACGTCACTCCAGGCGACGTAAACCTTCCCGGAAGCCTTCTTTTCCAAGTTAAGCGAGCCGCTATCTATGAGGTCTACTCGATTGGCGCCACATCCTGCTAAAAAGACAACCGAGCAGACAAGAGCGATCCCAACTACTGAGCTAATAAGTTCTTTTTTCATCACAAAACATCCTAAAGGATATAACCGTATTCCCAATTAACATTAGTTCAATTACATTCCGGAACTCCTTTTGCTCAGTATACCACAATTGAGTGAGAAATACAAGCATCTATTAGTCTGTTTTCCATCAAATTTCCTCTTAAAGAAACTATATTTGTTTAACTCAAACCCTATAACCGCGTCAACAGTTAACCTCAATAAATACGGAAAATGCCCTATAATTATTATGCACGGCAAGTCTGAGATTGCTTAAATATCAGTCCGGCTGTTCAGTGCATTGCCAACCCGGGCGCCGACATCCCAGTTAGTGATGCCGTAGTGCTGGGTGTTCGAAAAGCAGATGCAGTATTAAAGGATTCAGAAACTCAACAGAGCACGGACAGCACCCAAACACATCTCTAACATCTCCCTGCTGACCCTGTGACGGACTACCTCACTACGCCATCTCCAGCTCCACAAATCTTTGGCCTAACTTGAGAATGATTAATTCATCCAGTCCGAATCCTTCCCCTTGATAACCTTTATGATACTTTTACCAAGGGCATCACCGATGAGAAAATAACTCTCCGCATTGCCACACCAATGGTGGCCATGATTTACATTAGGTGACTGTTGAGGCTCGCGCCAGAAGTCGTGGGTAATGACAAAGGCAGCGTTCTCGATCTGTTCGGCACCCTTCTTCTGGGCCTTTCTAAAAGCCGCCATATTGCCGCCGGCCTTAGGCCCTCCATTGCCGAGCTCACCAATAACAACGGGCAGATTAGGCGACTTGAATTCTTTACGTAAGTCTTTCACCAGGTTGATTAGATTCTTGTCATATTCCGGTATCGCCTTGGATTCGCACATATCGTTCCAGCCCTGCATCCAGACAAAGCCCGCAATCTCATAGCCCCGCCCGGCCAGCTCAGGAAAATTCTTTTCCATGTTATCGAGGGCCTTATGAATATCTTCCAGCATCAGCTCGTAAAACTGCCCAACCGTCCCCCCTGAGCTGGGCGGCCGGAAATCCTTAAAGAGACTCTTGCCGCCCCACGCGGTCTTTATGAGCAGCACCGGCCCGGCGTAATAATCGCCCACGAGATGACCGAACTGTAGCTCGGGGCCAATATGGCTTGTGCCGCCATAACCTGTGTATCCGATAGTAAGTCCACCGCTTCGGTTTCTAAATGTTATCTTGACATCATCACGAACAACCCATTCGCCTTTTTCGTTTTTAAGGTGCTTATATAGGTGGGCCTTTTTCGGATCTTTCATAGTATTGACAAGGTTTCCCTTGCCGCCGTTGTAGTACCGCGGATGGTCCATAGAAACAACCCCCTGGCCTTCCATATTTGATTGGCCCGCAAGCAGAAACACTTTGACCGGGCTCTTTGATTCCGGTAGTCTGTCAGCGTAGGTGCAGCCCAAAAGACAGAGAGCTAAGACTATAAGTGACACATTCTTCATAAAAACTCCTTTCAACCTGAGTAACCTGTATGAGCCAATGTAGATTACAATAACATCCGCCAGGAATCAAGAACAAGATAACAAGCACAAGGTACCACATCAACATTCATTCACATACGAGTCCTGCTCCCACCTCCCGGATAACTCCTTTAACATCTCCCTGCCCCGGCACCTATTTTGGGTTATAATATACGCATCTACCAAAATAATATCAAAATGGCTGCATAATTAGTTCTCAAAATAAGTGCGGGGTTTCTCCTGCCGCCCTAACCGCACTCTGGGCAGGTCAAAGCAATTCCGATGAAAATACATTGGAATTCTGCTCCGAGATATGTTAGCTTCTAATGGTTTCGGTAGGGGCGGTTCGCGAACCGCCCGTACTTCCCAGTGACAATGTCAAAAAATTATATGCGGGTGTTACGACCGGATCCAGGCCCTGGTGCGTTTTTTAGCCCGTGGAGGTTCGATTCCTCCCGCCCGCAGTTGTTTATTGGATACAAATGACAGGAATAAGCAAAATCAAGCTTTGCAAATCATATCCTCTGTCACAAGGAAATTTAATTTGGAAAGGAAAAACATGCTTTGTAAGAGACTCACAATTATAGCACTATTGACTTTAATTATCAGTACACCCACAAAAGCTCAATCAAACAAAAATCCCAAAGCCACTTTTTTCGTTGCAACAAACGGAAACAACTCCTGGTCGGGCAAATTACCGGCACCGAACAGGCAAAAGACCGATGGCCCTTTTGCAACTATCGCAAGAGCCAGAAACGCAGTACGCCTGCTTAAGGCAAAGCGCTCTATCACCAGGCCCGTAACTATTATGATACGAGGTGGAACGTATTTCCTTGGCGACACACTTATTTTTACCCCACAGGACAGCGGCACAAAGACCTGCCCGATTACGTATACTGCCTATCCCGGCGAAAAGCCCATCGTTAGCGGCGGAAGAAAAATCGCCGGGCCCTGGAAAAATTACAAGGACAAAATCCTCGTCTGCACCGTCAGGCAGGTAAAAGATGACAAGTGGACTTTCAGACAACTCTTTGTTGACGGAAAAAGACAACGCCGCTCCCGCATTCCAAACACCAGCTTTTACAAAATGGAAAAGCCAATAGACAGAATTGCCTTTAAATATAAAGAAGGCAATTTCAAAAAATGGCAAAATCTAAATGTGGCCGAAGTCATAGTCTGCCACTCCTGGAACGAATCACGCCTTCTCGTTTCCGAATTAGACCGGCAGCAAAGAATCGTAAGGTTCGTTGACGCAAAAGCCCGACACGCTATCAACTGGTCAGGCGCCACACTCAATCAATACTACATAGAGAACGTCCTTGAAGGCCTGGATGAGCCCTGCGAATGGTTTTTGGACAGGCATAAAGGGAAGCTGTACTATTGGCCTACTAAGAAAATGGAGGATTTGGAAGTCATAGCGCCTTTCTTGAATCAGCTTATGAGGTTTCAAGGCAACGCAAAAAAGAACGAGCATGTTCAATACATTAATATCACCGGCCTAACATTTTCTGACGCCGACTGGATACTGCCCGAAAAAGGTTATCCCGATTGCGGCGACGTTGGTGACATCGTCGAACCGTCAGCCATAACGCTCGATGGTGTTCGTTATTGTACGTTCAGGGACAATCTCGTAAAAAACGTCGGCACCTACGCCATCGAAGTAAACGGCTATGGCAACCGAATTGTCGGCAATGAAATTTTCGATGTCGGAAGCGGCGGCATCATAACTCGAAATTTCAGCACCGAACACAACATAATTTCCTACAATCACATACACCATTGTGGAATAGTCTATCACAGTGCCGTCGGAATCAACATTGACGATGGCGGAGGCACAATCTCACACAACCTCATTCACGACATGCCCCATTCCGGTATATATACGCGTCACTGGTCTACCAAAACTCAACCCTTAGGCCGAAGAAACCAGGAACAAGGGCTTGTCATCGAATACAACGAAATATATAACTGTTCTCAGATACTCGACGACAACGCCGGCATCTTCGTCCGCGACTCCGACATAACCATAAGAAATAACCTCATTCACGATGTCTATTGCCAGGGTCGCTGTCCCGGATGGGGAATATATCTCGGCTGTGAAACCAGAAACACCAGCGTAGCCAATAACGTCGTTTATAGAACAACCGAATCAGTTCACGTCTGGTACAAAAACAGAAACATTACCCTCGAAAATAACATCTTCATAGACGGCAAGAGAACCCAGATAAATTATCAAAATCCCAGGAACATGCGCCATGAGAACATAAAGTTCCTGCGCAACATCATTTATTTTTCAGACCCTGCTGCATCTCTTTTCAGAATAAGTGGCACAAGGTCGCTCCCGGTAGAATCGGACTACAATATCTTCTTCTGTCCCGGCGAGTGTATATGCCGTGACGCGGTCATCCAGGGGATGCCGGGCATTGATACCTGGGAAAAATGGCAGGAGGCCGACTTCGATATTCATTCGGTTGTCGACGACCCATTATTTCTGGATGCCGCAAACGATGTTTATTTCTTGGACACAAATTCGCCCGCCTTCGAAGTGGGATTTAAACCCATCGACTTGTCCACGGTCGGTTTAAGAGGCAACGAGCAAAAATACTAACGGCAACACTGCTGGTTCTAAAATGAAATGACAAACAGAAACAAAATGATAGGCAAAATAATCGCACTGACAACCTTTTTGGCGCTTGTCCCGCTCGCACGTGCAAACGCCGCAAAAGCAGCCCTGACTCTCGTCTCAGACGGTCAGCCGAAAGCAGTTATTGTGCTGCCAACAGAGCCTTCCCGCGCAGCAACCGAAGGGGCAAAAATCCTCAACGACCATCTGCACCAGATGTCTGGCGCCCGTTTGAAAGTCCTCAAGGAAAGCAGCCTCGGACATGTGAAAGTCGTTGATGGCCGCATTAAACTTGGCAGCCACAAAAACGCAACCGAGACATTTGTTCTCGTCGGCGAGGGCGAGCTGGCCGGAAAACTCGGCACAACCAGCAAAGGCCTTGGCCCGGGCGGCATCTTGATTCACACCGCAGGCAACACACTCATCCTGCTTGGCCCTGATGATAACACACCATCCGAACCTTCCGGTACCAGATATGCCATCACGACATTTCTTGAGGACGTCCTCGGCTGCCGCTACCTCTGGCCTGGAGAAAGCGGCAAAGTCCTGCCAAAACGCCGCACAATCACCATTGAACAAATCAACATTCGCTTTACACCAATGCTGACGCAGCGCAGAATCCGCTGGAGCGGATACAGCGACCGTATCCAGCAAGGTCTGGACCGCCTCGGATTCAAAAAGCAAGATTTCCTGCAGGCTCGCAAAATAGCTTCTGCCACACAATCGGCCGGCTCCGATTGGATGTCCTGGCATCGAATGGGCGGTACGCTGGGACTTCGGACCGGCGACGGCACAATCCTGCCGCCCAAAACCTGGGACAAGTTTCTGCGCGAACATCCTGAATGGTTCGCAATGCAGTTAGATGGTTCACGTTATTTTCACCCAACCTGGGAAAGGCCAAGACTCTGCAAATCCAACGCCGCACTTATCGAGGCAATCGCTCAGGAAAAAATAAAAGAGCTCACCCGCAATCCCGGGCAAAAGAGCATCTCCCTGATGACACAGGATGGCGGCGGCAAAGCGGGCTTCTGCATGTGCCCGGCCTGCAAAGAGTTAGACCCACCACAAGGCCGACCAACCCAGGTATGGACTTATGACCACAAGACCGAACGCACCCGTCGATTCGATTATGTCTCCCTCACCGACCGCATGATTTATTTTTACAATGCCATTGCCTCCAAAGTTGCAAAGGTACACCCCGACGTCTTGTTTACAGGCCAGGCATATAGCATTTACCGCTCCCCACCTCTGAGGCATAAGCTCCACCCAAAAATTGTGATACGCTTCGTCCACAATACCGCCCATTACGCCAATGACGAAACGCGCCGCCAGGGCATGGCCGACTGGGACGCCTGGGCCGACGCTTCAAGTATGATTTACTGGCGGCCAAATTCGCTTCTATGGGGCAGGCACGAAGGAACGTTAGGAATATATGTCCATAAGTTGTCGGAAGACTTTAGACATATTACCCAAAACAAGTGCGTGGCCACTGATTTCGACTCGTGTATGCATCATTGGGCAACACAGGGACTTAATTATTATGTGCTGGCCAAATTACACTGGAATCCTGTTCTGAATGTTGATGAAGTGATTGACGATTATTGCCGGACGGGATTTGGTGACGCCTCTGAAGTGATTAAACGATACTTTCTGCGTATTGAGCAATTGACCAATAAAACTGCCGCTAAGAAAGGTGAGGAAACCAGAAACATCGACGTCACTGAGCCATTCGAGCAGGAAGTGATTGAGGAGCTGAAAGGTATGCTTGATAAGGCTAAAACAATAGTGGGCCAAGATTTGACGATTCAGAGCCGTATCCTATTTTTGCGTCTTGGTCTGCTCTTTACCGAAAATCAAGCGAAGGTCTATCGAATACTGCGGTTGGCCAAACAGAGGCGATTGACCGCTAAGGCCAGTGAGGAAGCTCGGTTGCTGTTGGATGAAAAGTGGTTGTTAATGCAAGACATTTTCAGGCAAGGGCATTATGCCGTGAACGTAACAGCTATGTGTTGGGGAGAATGGGGACGGTTCAAAAGGCTGGGTTGGACCGGCCCATCACAGCAGGCCAAAAATAGAACTAAATCGGACTAACCCCGTTAGAAGTAAATCATTTGGGAAGTGCCGGAGATTCGGTCGGGACTTCTAACGGGGATAACAAGGTAAGCTCGCGTCATGAAACATACCGAACTCACACTAATCTTTTACATATCACTTTATTCTCTTATGCAGCTCATGCAGTTCGGTCTTTGGCGGCGACGGCGAGTTTCTATTGAAAAATGTACAAAGCGTCGGTAATCTAAACCTATTATGTGCGTGCTTTTGAGCGCACAAGCGATGCGTATATCTGCGTCTCTGGCACCGACATCATAGAAAAGGGATAAGGACAAAAGTGCCAAGGGTTCAAAATGGTCAGCGATTTTTTTCAGCTCAAAGAAAAGAAAACAAACATCAGGATTGAGACCGTGGCTGGCATCACGACGTTTCTTACGATGGCGTACATTATTTTCGTCAATCCGGCCATTCTAAGTGATGCAGGAATGGACAAAGAGGCGTTGATAGCTGTTACCTGCATGGTTACCGCCCTGGCCACTCTCATCGTAGGGGTATTTGCCAATGCCCCCATAGCGATGGCGCCGGGGATGGGTCTTAATGCCTTTTTTGCCTACCTGGTTGTTTCCGGGAAAATGGACTGGAAGACGGCCTTGGGAGTGGTATTTCTCTCCGGATTCTTGTTCTTGATATTGACCCTATTGGGGCTGAGAAAAAAGATTGTCGAAGCGATACCGCCTTCTCTTATTTCTGCAATCGCTGTCGGTATCGGACTGTTTATCACCTTCATAGGCCTGGTCAAACTGGGAATAGTTGTCGGCGATGAGCACACACTTGTAAAAGCCGGCCCTATAACGACAACGGTTCTCATAGGGCTTTTGGGACTGTTAATAATGCTCTTTTTTGAAATGAAAAAAATAAGCGGCGGCCTTGTCGTCGGAATTCTCGCTGCAACCGCTTTGGCTGTCATATTCGACGAAAAAACCACACTGCCGCAAAAAGTTATCACATTGCACCTGAATATGAAAGCCGTTTCTTTTCAATTGAATGTCCTTGGCGCTTTGAAATGGAGTTTCTTTGGAAGCATTTTTACTTTGATGTTTATGGACATGTTTGACAGCGTCGGAACGTTGGCGGCCTGCTGTCACCAGGCAAATATGGTTGATGAAAACAACAAAATAAAGGGGCTGGACAGGTTATTGGGAATCGACGCCATAGCAACTATGATAGGCGCCATATTGGGTACATCGACCACCACTTCCTATATCGAATCGGCCGCAGGTATCGAACAGGGCGGACGGTCGGGCCTGGCTTCGATAGTTACCGGCATTTTATTCCTCCTGTCGTTATTGTTTGTGCCCATTGTGAAAATCGTGCCGGATTATGCGGCGGCGCCGGCACTTATTATGGTCGGCTTGTTTATGATGAAAGAAGTTAAGAAAATAGATTTTATGAACGTGGGAGAAGCATTCCCTGCATTCATTATTATGGTAATGATAGCCTTGAGCTACAGCATAAGCACGGGATTAGCTTTTGGCTTCATCTCGTTTGTCCTCATAAAAGTGGCATCGGGCAGGGCGAGAGATATCAAGCCGGCTATGTGGCTCATCGCGGTTTTGTCTATACTGTTTTTAACACTGGATAGGCTGCCCGATATGTTCGAGTACTTAAAGACTCTTTTTTGAACTTACGGGCGGATAAATGGTATCTATCCAAAATCATAAATGGCCTTCCGACTGATTAAGGAAACTGTGATATGAAAGAGCAAAAAAATAACCCCACAAAACCGAATAACACATTCACACGTCGAAAGTTTATTACGAACACCGCAGCTGCGGCAGTATCTTTCACCATTATCGAGCCTTCACTCGTTCGCGGCACCAAGGCTAATTCCCGCGTGACTGTAGGCTGCATCGGACTTGGCGGCCGAGGCAGATTGATTGCAGGGATGCTCAACAAGCACGAAGCGTACCAGATTGTTTCGGTAGCCGATTATTTCCCGCAGGTCGCCCAACAGATTGGCGACCGTTTCAACATCGAATCCAATCGCCGCTTTTCAGGCCTTTCCGGCTACAAAAAGCTCATCGACGGCAAAGTTGACGCGGTATTTCTCGAAACGCCGCCCTGCTTCTTCCCCGACCACGCCGCTGCTGCTGTCAATGCCGGCTGTCACGTGTACGTCGCCAAGCCGGTCGCGGTGGATGTACCCGGCTCCCTGTCCATCGCGGCGTCAGGCAAAAAGGCCACAAACAACAAGACGGTCTTCCTCGCGGATTTTCAGACGCGCACCGACCCTTTCTTTATCGAAGCCATCAAGCGTGTTCATAACGGACTTATCGGCGGCCTGGCTATGTTAAGTTCTTTCTATACCGATGACGGCTTCTCCGACCCGCCTAAGACCAAAACAATCGAAAGCAGATTGCAAAGATTAATTTGGGTCAATGATATCGACATCGGAGGCGGACAGTTGGTAGCAGCCGGCATCCACGCCGTCGATGTTGCCTTATGGATTGCCGCTGCACACCCGGTAAGTGCCACAGGAAGTTCACGGACTGCAAGACGCAAGCCACACGGTGACAGCGCCGATGTTTACTCCGTCACATATCGCTTCGAAGATGGATTGATACTAAATCACCGTGGGGAGCACATCAGGAATACTCATGGCTTCCAATGTAATTGTTTTGCCTTCGGACAGGATGGCTATACGGAAACCAACTACGCCGGCAAAGTCTGGGTATGCGGCAATAGAGGTGGCTACCGAGGCGGCGAAGTAACGAACCTCTATAACAAGGGCATAGCCGGAAACCTTGATACGTTTTACAAAAGCATTTTCAACGGCGTTTACGATAACCCTACGGCAGCTCCCAGCGTAGACAGCACGTTGGCGACTATCCTGGGGCGTGAGGCGGCCCAAAGGAACACAATGCTAACATGGAAGCAAATGATTAAAGAAAACCGAAAAGTGGAACTGAACCTGACCGGCTTGAAAGCTTAACACAGAAAATATATTTCGATGCTTTATATCGTTGTAACAAACTAAAGATTTGCACTGATTACGAAAGGAGAGCAAAAGTGAACACGAAAAGAACAATCTACCGAATCGGAACAAATAGTGTACTGGCTGTCATCGGCTTATTACTACTTACTTGCCCAAACATATCGTTTGCCCAAAATACCCTGCAGGCCAAAACCGATGAGCCTTTTGTTACTGTGTCCGCAAGTGACCATATCCTGCTGCGCTACCGTTACGCAAAAGTACCTTTTAAGCCCTGCGTACAGGAACTGTTCTCGCCGGCCGGCGTCAATATCCTGCGGGATGCCCCTGCCGACCACCTGCATCATCACGCCCTCATGTACGCGGTCAAAGTAGATGGCGTCAATTTCTGGGAAGAAACACAAGCTGCTGGTAAACAGATACATCAATCCTTCCCCGACGTAAAAACCGATACGAAAACAGATATCGAAAATGGCAAACCCAGCAAAATACGTCAGGCCACTTTCACAGAAAACATCGACTGGACTAAGCCCGGCAGCCAGGAAGCATTACTCAAGGAGCTCCGCACAATCGAAATCCGCCAGGGAACCGACGTCGGCGCCACGCTTTTGACCTGGCAGTCTAAATTCGAGCTGCCGGAGGGAAAGGAATCAGCCACCCTTACCGGCTCCCATTACCACGGCCTCGGAATGCGTTTTGTCACATCAATGGATACAGGCGGTCGGTTTACCAACGCCGATAACAAGCCGGGCACGGTCTTCCGCGGTGACGAACGGCTTGTCCGGGCAAAATGGTGTGCATACACTGCCACTGCAAACGGCAAACCCGTTACTGTCGCAATGTTCGACCATCCGCAGAACCCGCGCCACCCGGCCACGTGGTTTACAATGACAAAGCCCTTCGCATATCTGTCCGCAACCTTGAATCTGCACAAGGAACCGCTGAAAGTACTACCGGATAAACCACTTATCTTGCGATATGCCGTGGCCTTATGGGATGGCAAAGTCGAAACAGAGCAAATCGAAAAACTTTATCGCCGGTGGACCGCTAAATGAATTTGAACTCCGACTGAAAATAATAAAAGAAAACGTAATTAAAAATTATGGAGAAAGGCTATGTCTCGCAAAAACCAACACTCGGATAAAGCCAACAATATGACTCGTCGACACTTCATTCGCAAGGCCGGCACTGCTGCCGCTGCTCTCACAGCTGTGGGGGCAACTACAAAACACTTTACCGGTAACGTTCTCGGCGCTAACGACCGCATAGGTATAGGATTTATCGGCTGTGGAGGTCGAAGCCACGCCCATCTTCAGACCGTGCATTATCTGAAAACCCAAAAAGGTGCCAATGTTGATATCGTCGCCGCTTGTGATGTTTACAAACCCCGCCTTCAGAAAGTCGTGGATGGCTACAAAGCCAAAGGATATATGGACCATCACGAGCTTCTCGCCGACCCTAACGTCGATGTCGTCTGTATCTCCACGCCGGACCACATCCACGGCTACCAGGCCATCGATGCCGTAAAAGCAGGCAAGGATGTTTACTGTGAGAAGCCCGTAACGCATTGGCGGCAGTTCGAGTTAACAAAGCGTTTGGCTGCAGAAGTGAAAAAGTCTGGCCGTGTCTTCCAGCTCGGCACGCAGGGGATGTCCGACCCTGCATGGCATCAGATAAAGAAGCTGATTCAGGACGGCTTAATTGGCCAGCCCGTCCACGCCGAGTGCGGCTATTTCCGGGTCGGAGACTGGGGCGAGGTGGGTATGCCAATCGACGACCGTAACGCAAAGCCCGGTTCCGAACTGAACTGGAACGCTTTTCTCGGCGACTCACCCAAGCGTCCCTTTGACGTCAGCCGCTTCTTCCGCTGGAGAATGTATGAGGACTACGCCGGTGGACCTTCAACCGACCTCTTTCCCCACATCCTAACTCTCGTAGTGCATATGCTCGGTGTCACCATGCCGAGCAAAGTCGTGGCAACGGGGGGTAAGTTCCGCTACCAACAGCGAGAAATACCCGACACCTTTAATATGCTCATTGATTATCCCGAGGATATTACTGTCGCTGTACTGGGAACACAGGCAAATGATTACCCGGGAACGGGAGCACGCGGTTCGGGACAGCGCATCCCCGTAATCCGCGGATGGCAAGGCTCCCTTACAATAGAAAAGAACGAAATTGTCTTCATCCCTGCCCAGGGCTCAAAGAAAAAGCTCCAGCGATTCGGCATAAAAGGCGGCGAAGATTTTGTCGGATACTGGCAGAAATTCCTCGACTGCTGTCGCTCGCGCAAGACCGATACACTCAGCCCGATGGACCTGGCTTACCACGTCCAAACGGCCTTACAAATGGGCATGCTCGGCCTGCGCCAGGGCAAAGTCGCACGTTTTGACAAAACCCGAGAAAAGATTCTCTTATAGCAATCACAATTTGTCGCAAAAGAACGATTTAATACAGAGAGGAAAATGCTATGCTAAAGAACGTTGCTGTTATAGTAGTGGCGCCTGTATTATTGTTTTGCTCTTGCAAGGAGAGCGAGGAAAAACATTTACAAGTAGAAGGAGGCAAAAAAATGGACATCAAAATAACAAGTTCGGCTTTTGAACACGAAGGTTTAATTCCGCCTAAGTACACCTGCGATGGCGCAGATATTTCACCGCCATTGCAGTGGGAAGGTGTCCCCGAAGGCACAATGAGCATCGCTATCATATCCGATGACCCCGATGCACCGATGGGAACCTGGGTACACTGGGTCTTGTTTAACCTGTCGGCTGATACCAAAGAGCTGGCCGAGAATGTCCCTCCCGATGAAATCCTGCCCAACGGAGCCAGACAAGGCATCAGTAACTTTGGCAGAATCGGCTATGGCGGCCCCTGTCCACCGAGCGGCACGCACAGATACTTTTTTAAGATTTATGCCCTCGATACGAAGCTTGAATTGGCACCCGGTGCCGGCAAAAGCGACTTGCTCAAGGCTATGGAAGGACACACTCTTGGCCAGGGCCAGTTAATCGGAAAATATAAAAGACAATAACTGAGCAACGCCCCAACATATCCGGACTTGGTGGTTATGACTCGTTGAGCTCAGAAGTTTTCCAGTATAGCGGCTGTGTTGATTGCCAGCAGCATCAGGTAGTCCAAATCGCTCAGACAGTACTGCTCGTGGTCGGCAGCGTTATCGACATACAGTGCACCGAAGCAGCCGGTTGGGTCCATAATAGGAGCTATCATTGCCGACCGTATCTCCGCCTCTCCCGTCTGGGCCGAAACTTGCGGCAGGAGTAAAAACTGGCCTTTGTCAACCGCCTGAGTGATCTTGTCATGAAGTTTTATATCGCTTAGTTGAACTGTCCGGCCGTCTTGGCTTTTGCCTGCGTGACTGGTCATCGCGCCGGTAGGCTGATTTCTTAAAGCGCACCAAGCATGAGATGCACTGAACTGTTTTAGCATAACACTCAATAAGGCCTGAAGCAGTTCATCCGGTCCGTTCGCTTTGCAGATTGCCTCGACCGCCTGCATAAAATCCTTCACCCTCTTGGCCGGCAGTTTAATCTCGGGGGCGTGTTCGGCATCCGGCTTTCGAACTATAATCTGCGGCCCACGAGAAACATCTGTGAGCGTATCTTCCAAATGTGTCGGTTTATCAGTCTTGGTTTCGTCTTCGAGATAGATTTCGAGAGTGAAATCAGCTATACGAAGGCAATCACCGCTCTTAATCTCAGCCTTGTGGATTTCCTCCTCGTTCAGATACGTTCCGTTCCCCGAATCCAGGTCCTCGGCCATCCATTTCCCATCCTCCGTTGCGAAGATTACGGAGTGCTGTCGTGACACCGTTCGTTCAGGCAGGAAAACCTGGCTGTTGGTGTGTCTGCCGATATAAATAGGCCCTTCGCTGAATCGAAACTGCCCGACACTCTGGCCCCCTTTTTTCACGACCAAACGCATTATCTTGTCTCCCTGTATCTGTGCTCGAATACTCTCATTATTTTTATTATCGGCTATTTGACATAATTTGTCAAGCAAACAATTGGTGGGGATACAAATTCTTTTATGCTGTACGTCTTCTTTGGATTCGGTATGTCCCAACCCTGCGAAACCTCGCACAATCAGAAAGCGTTTGTATGCCCGTGAAAACGAAACCGGCTCAATGTGACAGGTAATACAGCGTAAAGAAAATTATCAATAGCGCTGCCAAAAGGATGTAAAACACTGTCTCTACTGTTCTTTGCAGCTTGGGATTTTCAATCTTACCTATGAAAAACAATGGCAGACCTACGATTATCAATACGGGGGCAAAAACAAAAGTCAGAAATAAACAGAGTGACCACAATATGATAGAAGCTTCTTTATCATACAATACTTTCCGCCACATGTCTCCGCAGAATCCGCACGTGAAACGAATACGTACGAATGGCATATAGGATGCCAAAGGATTAATAACCTCGTTGGAATCGCAACTATCGCAGTAGTACTGCAGCGGATGGCACGGCTTAAGACATTTGAAGCAGACCGGCCAGGCATCAGCCGGAATAAACTCATCATCGACTTGCTCAGCTTTTTTATTGTCTCCCACCGGCATATTATCAATGCCTCTTTCAGTCATATCAGCACAATATACAATCTTTATTGCAAATCAGCCATAGTTATTATCCTTCCTGCGCCGACACCTATGTAATTCTTACCAAAATGTTTCTCGAACAAGCTCCTTGCTTTTTCGCCGGTACAGTGACACGGGCCTGCATATCGCACGCCTGATTGCTTAAAAGACGAAATGATTTTTTCTATCTTGCCACGGGAGGCCCACTCCAGATGAAAACCGCCCATAACCAAAAGTATATCATCTTTTACAAAATCTTTAGCTGCATTTACTATCTTGACAATGCCCGGATGAGCACAGCCGGTTATCACTATCAAGCCCCTCTCTGTGCGAATAATTAAAGACTGCTCTTTAATCCATCTCCCAAGCTGCCCGGTCGAATGAACATTTGCACAAATCTTCATTGCCTGTTCGACCTCAACAACTTTTGCTCCCTGTGCCTGCACCTTGTGCTTGAACTTCGCAGGAAATGACTCCGGCAGATAAACAGCAACGTCAGGATTCCTTTCAAGAAAGCTCTCCAATCCGCCCGTATGGTCGCCGTGGATGTGAGATAGAACGACTATATCTATCTTGTTAGGCTCTACCGCTAATTTCTCCATATTACTGAGCAATATTGAACCGTCTCCGCCGCTATCGAAGAGAATAGTCTTCTCAGGACCGGTTATATATGCAGAAAATCCCCACGCTGTTTCCAGGCCCTGCTTGTACGGATTATTGTCGTACACAACCGTAATTGTTAGGTCTCCGGCACCAGGTATCAAAATAGCCTCTGTTTCTTCATTCATAACTTCTCCTTCTCTTTGCACACACGTGGTCAGGAAAACAGTTACTCCCAACACAACAGCAACCGCTGTTAACAGTAAAATAATGCCGACCGATATTGTACGCATCTGCTTTTCACCCTTTCTTGTAAAGTAATGATTATAACCGCCAAACCACCAAGAAAGCAACATACCAGCAAAAGTAAAGGCTGTTTTAGTAACGAAAGCCAAAACTCCGATATGATTTGCAATACGCCAGGATGTATTTTTTATTAGCAACGTCCTGGTTTTTGCGTATAATCACGGTTTTATCCACCATTGTGAGCTTAAACGGTGGTTTGTTGAGGGCTCGATTGAGTACTTACTTGAGAAAATTCGGATTATCTTAATTTAACAACGAAGAACGCAGAAAATGTTGGTTAAATGGTTAAAGAATTACCAGTTACCACTTTGAAGGAGATGGTCATGTTTAAGTATTCACTATTCAGCGTCGTGTTGCTCGTTTGCCTCGCCGCTTTCGGCTGCAATGCCGGTGAGGACATCCGCGTTGTTGAACAGCCGAAGACTGAGGCGACGAACGACTTCTACGTGGGCAACCGTCCGCCGTTGACGCCAAGCCCGTTTATGAAGCTGCCGGTAGGTGCAATCAAACCGCAGGGCTGGGTACACAGGCAGCTTGAGCTGGAGGCTGATGGATTCACCGGCCACCTGCTCGAAATCAGCCGCTTCCTGAAGAAGGAAAACAACGCCTGGCTCAGCAAAGAAGGCCAGGGACACAGCCCCTGGGAAGAGGTCCCTTACTGGCTCAAAGGTTTTTGCAATCTCGGTTACGTACTCGGTGACAGGCGAATCATCGACGAGGCACAAACCTGGATAGAAGCTGCAATTGCAAACCAGCGAGACGACGGCTACTTCGGACCACGCGCAAACAAAACGGGCAGTCGCCGTGAAAAAGGTAAACCCGACGTATGGCCAAACATGATTATGCTAAACGTACTCCAGTCGTATTATGAATACTCCGGCGACGAACGCGTCATCGAGCTTATGACTAAATACTTCCGTTGGCAGTTGACCATCCCGGACGAAGATTTTCTGCCGCCTTTCTGGCAAAACCAGCGTGCAAGTGACAACCTCGCCAGCGTCTACTGGCTCTACAACCGTACCGGCGACAGCTTCCTCCTGGACCTGGGCAGGAAAATCCACCGCAACACCGCTGACTGGACTGGTGGCGTCGCAAGTTGGCACGTCGTCAACATTGCCCAGTGTTTTCGAGGCCCCGCCGTATTCTTCCAGCAGTCAAAAGACCCCAATCACCTCGCTGCTACTGAGCGCGACTATCAGACCGTTATGGGCACCTACGGCCAGGTCCCCGGCGGCATGTTCGGAGCCGACGAGAACGCCCGACCAGGATACATCGGACCACGCCAGGCCGCTGAAACATGCGCAATGGTCGAGATGATGCTCTCGGACGAAATGCTGCTCACATTCACAGGCGACCCCTTGTGGGCCGACCGCTGCGAAGAGGTAACATTCAACTCACTGCCCCCCTCTATGACCCCGGATATGAAAGCCCTGCATTATCTCACCGCTCCCAATTTGATACTGTGCGACCGCCACAACAAAGCCCCGGGATTCCAAAACGGCGGTCCCATGCTTCTCTTTAACCCGCACATTCACCGATGCTGCCAGCACAACAGCGGCCACGGCTGGCCATATTACGCACAGCACCTATGGCTCGCCGCACCGGGCAATGGCCTGGCTGCCGTCTTGTACGCCCCCTGTCAAGTTACCGCAAAGGTCGGAGACGCTGCTGAGGTCACCATCATCGAAAAGACGCACTACCCATTCGATGAGAACATCGAATTCACTGTCAAAACCGCCAGGCAGGTTCGCTTTCCACTTTATCTGCGTATACCGGGCTGGTGCCAAAATCCTCAGCTAACAATCAACGGCAAATCAGCGAAAGTAAAAGCCCGCCCGCGCTCATACATAATAATTGACCGCAAGTGGAACAATGGTGACAACGTAAACTTTACTTTGCCAATGAACATCACGCTCAAAAAGTGGACGAAAAATAAAAGCAGCGTCTCGGTAAACCGAGGGCCGCTCACTTACTCATTAAAAATTGGCGAGAGGTATGTCCGCGCCGGCGGCACTGACAAATGGCCCGCATGGGAAATACACCCGACAACCGCCTGGAACTACGGCCTTGTACTAAATGAAACAAATCCGGCTTCATCATTCGAGCTTGTACGAAAATCCTGGCCCGGTGACGACCAGCCTTTTGAAACCAAAGTTGCTCCCATCCAGATGCACGCAAAAGCTAAAAAGCTTCCTGCCTGGAAGAAGGACCACCTTGGCCTGGTCGGCAAGCTCCAGCAGAGTCCCGCAAAATCCGATGAGCCGACCGAAGATGTCACCCTTATTCCTATGGGCTGTGCTCGCCTGCGGATTTCCGCCTTTCCGACAATCGGCACCGGCCCCGACGCCCACGAATGGGTCGGACCCAGGCAAATTATTCCCACTACAGCGTCGCACTGCTGGGGCGGTGACACCGTTACAGCCCTCAGTGATAAGCTGCTGCCCAAAAATTCAAACGACCAGGGTATCCCCCGCTTCACCTGGTGGCCGCGAAAAGGCACAACCGAATGGGTGCAATATAATTTTGACAAGCCGGTCAAGACCTCTTCTGTGAAGGTTTATTGGTTCGACGACACAGGCGGCGGAGGCTGCCGCATCCCCAACTCCTGGAAACTGCTCTATAAAGATGGCGACCGGTGGAAGCAAGTCTCCAACGCCGGCAACTACGACGTGGACAGGGACAAATTCAACAAGGTAACTTATGCTCCGCTGGAAACGACTGCTTTACGCCTGGAGGTGCAATTGCAGCCGGACTTCTCCGCAGGCATCCTCGAATGGCAAGTCGACACTGAAAATTGACAAGAAACGATAAGAAAGAATGGGCTCATAGCATTTGAAAAAACACACTTGGCCTGATATTCTGATAGCCTGATGTCCACTACCTGATAACCTGGTAGCCTGATAACCTGAGCTAATATATGGCAAGGAACAAGATAACAATAGTCGGCGCCGGCAACGTCGGTGCAACAACGGCACACATCGCCGCGACAAAACAGCTCGGCGATATCGTCCTGCTTGACATAGTCGAAGGACTCGCCGAAGGAAAGGCCCTCGATATCGCCCAGGCAGGCCCCATTCAGCTTTCCGACTCTAATATCACTGGCACCCGCGACTGGGAAAAGACCGCAGACAGCGATATCGTTATCATAACAAGCGGACTCCCCCGCAAACCCGGCATGAGCCGTGACGACCTTCTTGCAAAAAACGTCCGGATTGTCAAAGATGTCAGCCAAAAAATAGCCGAATATTCACCCGATAGTATCATCATTGTCGTCTGCAATCCGCTCGACGCAATGGTTTATACCGCCGCAAAAGTTACAGGCTTTGCCAAACATAAAGTTATGGGTATGGCCGGCGCCCTGGACTCCGCGCGATTTAGCTATTTTCTGACCACTGAGCTTGGCGTAAGCGCAAAGGATATAAAGTGCGTCCTGATGGGCGGCCACGGCGATGATATGGTACCTTTAACAAGATTCACTTACATCGGTGGAAAAGCCGTGACCGAGCTGCTCGATGAAGACAAAATCGCCGAGCTAATCGAGCGTACCCGGAAAGGCGGTATAGAAATCGTAAATCTACTTGGCTGCAGCGCCTATTACGCCCCTGCCGCCGGCGCCGCCAAGATGGCCGAAGCCATACTGAAGAACACCAAAACCGAAATGTCCTGCTGCGCTTATTGCGACAGCGAATATGATGCCGGCGGATGCTTCGTTGGCATTCCCGTCATTCTCGGCAAAAATGGCGTCGAAAAAATCATCGAGCTTGACTTAAACGGCTCCGAGCTCACCCAGTTCAAAAAATCACTCGCTCACGTAAAAAAACTCACCGAACAGGTCGACACACTACTTTAAGGTGGTGGTGGTGGTAGAGGCATCATTGTCGAGAAGCTACACACAACACCAGCTGAGTCATCCTGGTTGGTTCTGCCGGCTGTTCCCGCTGCTGGCTCGCCCTGAGTGTCCTCATGCCACTCGCTAAATGACTGTTAAACCAATCAAACACTTTCGCTACAAATCTCATCATCAGTTGCAGGGGCCGCAAAGGCTGTCCGCACTCTTTGAACGCAGAATTCCAGAGTTCTTTGGCTATAACACGGACTTCTTTGTTCGTAGCAGTCACATACGTCGTCAATTTGATTTCCGGCACGCTCAGCCTTTAGAGACATTGCATATGCGATAGTCTGGCGTCCCCATGAAGTAATCTATTCTATTCCTTTTTGTAATTAACTCTTTTCCGGCATATATCTTCTTCAAGAAATAAATGAATCTTGCGATTTTTTTTTGCTCTGCGTATTCCTTTTGAGCCGTCAAGCTTTTTCGAAATCACCATTGAAATCTCCCATAATTACATAGTCCAGTAGTAATATCATCACGGCGATTATCGGAAGGAGAAAAAAGCAAAGGTTCGCTTCCCCCTTTACCGATAACAACTTGCATATTGGGGTTAAATTGACGTGAAATTCCCTAAATTTCACTTATTTATTGAACGACTGCCGATAATACCCTATAGTACTCGTTTTTATTACTGCAGGGATGCAAAATGGAATTGATAAAGCAAATCAAGCAGGCTGAAGCGAAGGCCCAGGAGGTCATTGAGCAGGCCAAAGCCGACGCAGCTAAGCAGGCTGAAGAAGCCCACGCCGGCAGACTTCAGGCATTGGAAAAGGCCGAGCAGGAAAGGAAAAAGGCAACCGAAGCCGCCGTCGCCGCAGCTCAATCGCAGGCCTCCGCCGAAGTCAAGAATCTCAAAGCGAAAGCCGAAAAGCAGCGCCAACAATTGCGCGACAAAGCAAATACTAAAATGCCCGCCGCAGCAGCAAAAGTAATGGAGTACCTTGGTTCCCATCTTGCAAAATGATTGCAAAATGGGGGGGAGCCGCTTAAGAGGTTAACTATGGCCGTTGCTCGAATGGCAAAAATTATTATTATCAGCCATCGTTCGCAGGCCTCCGAGCTTCTGGAGGCGCTGCAGCGAGAAGGCATTTGCCACATACTAAATGCCGAAGAGGCAATGGTCAGCAAAGACTTCCCCGAGCTTGGCGCCGCCGCCGAACGCCCAAGAGATATTGAAGAGCTGTTAAACCGCCTCGCAAAAACTATTACATTCCTCAAACCCCACGCCGAATCCGCAAAATCTCTCACCAGCATACTTTCACCGCGGGCCGTCGTTGATGAGCAAACATACGACAAAGTCATTCGGCAAAGCAGCGAATTACTGATGATTGTCAAGCAGTGCGAGCAGATTGAAGCAGCAATTGAAAAAGACAAATCCGAGTGCGAAAACCTCAATGGGACCCTGGAGATGCTCCATCCCTGGGCATCCCTCCGGACGCCCGTAGAAGAGATTGGCTGGCTCAAGCAAGCAACCTGCCTGCCTGGACTCCTGCCGCTCCAGCACATGGAGCAGGTAGAAGAGAAAATAGGCGAAATCGGCGGCGCAATCCAGCAAATAGAAACAACCGCCAATAGTTGTGCCTGCCTTGTTGTTTGTCTAAACGCTGATATCATTGACGTCCAGAAGCTGCTCCGCTCAGCCGAGTTTGAGCCGATTACTTTCGAACCGATGACTGGGACCGCAGCCGAACTAATTGGCGAGCACAGCCAAAAGTTGGACCAGGCAAAGAAGCAGTTGCAGGACCAATACGACAAAGCAAACCAACTGTCGGTGAATCTGCTGAATTTGCAAATCCTTCACGACCATTATGAAAATCTATTGAACAGAGAGCAGACCAGAAGCACCGCACCGGCAACCGAGCAGACGGTCGTTTTGGAAGGCTGGGTAAAAAAGGAGAACCTGCCTCGACTCCAAAAATTAGTATCCGGTTTCGGCGCCTCGAGTCTAAACACGGTTGAACCGGCTGAAGACGAGGAAATACCGGTCGAAATAGAGAACAAAAACTACATTCGGCCGTTTGAGGTAATAACCCGTCTTTACGGTATGCCGCAGCACTTTGAGGTTGACCCCACCGTCTTTCTCGCACCATTTTTTGCGCTATTTTTTGCGTTGTGCCTGACTGACGCCGGTTACGGACTTGTTATCATCGCCCTGATGGCTTTCTTCATAAAAAAAATGCAGGGTGACAAGAAGTTAATGTGGATGTTGGGGATTTGCTCAGCCGCCACCGTCGTCGCCGGCGCCCTGACAGGCGGATGGTTCGGCGACGCAATCCAGCAGTTTATACCCGTACTAAAACCGCTAAGAGCAAAGATGATGTGGTTCGACCCATTTGAGAAACCGATGATGTTCTTTGGCCTAGCACTGGCGATGGGTTATGTGCAGATTATGACAGGACTGATGATTGCGTTTGTGCATAACCTTAAACGAAAGCAATATATAGCCGGTTTGTGTGACCAATTGACCCTCTTGGTGATGCTCAATTCGATTGTGATATTTGCTGCGAGTAAGGTAGGGGTGGTCCCAATTGAAATCGGCAAAGTCTTCGGAATTCTGGCAATTGGTCCGGCGGCTGTGATTTTGCTGTTTAGCCAGCGCCAGGGCGGCTGGGGCGGCAGAATCGGTATGGGAGCATATAACCTGTTCAGCACCATCTTTTACGTCGGGGATGTGTTAAGTTACATAAGATTGATGGCGCTTGGTATGGTAACAGCCGGCCTGGCTATGGCAATAAACGTTATGGCACAGCTTGCACTTGATATACCTTATGGAATAGGTGTTGTAGCGATGATATTGATACTTATTGGCGGACACGGATTCAACATAGCCATAAACGCTTTAGGTGCGTTTGTTCATACCTTGAGATTGCAATACGCGGAGTTCTTCCCGAAGTTCTTCATCGGCGGCGGCAGAGCTTTCGAGCCGCTGAGCAAAAAGTACAAACACATTTATATAGGAAAATAGAATACAAGAAAGAGAGGTTTGGCAATGGATGGATTGACATTAGCTTTGATTGGCGTCGGATTGGCGGCTTTATTGGCTGGTATCGGCTCGGCAATTGGAATCGGTATCGCAGGAAGAAGCGCTACAGGCGTGTTGAGTGGAAAGCCGGAAAGGTATGGGCAGGTCTTTATTATGGTTTTACTGCCTGGTACACAGGGTTTGTACGGCTTTTTGGCGGCCTTTATGGCTATGCGCAAACTAAACTTCTTCGCCGGAACCGGTGTCCCGGAACTAAGTTTCACACTCGGTACGCAAGTGTTGGTAGCTTGTTTGCCTATCGCTTTTGCCGGCCTGGTAAGTGCCGTTTATCAGGGTAAGGTCTGTGCGGGCGGCATATTGATGGCTGCAAAAAGACCGGAAATGGCATTCAAGGCAGGCGTTATATATGCAGTTATGGTGGAACTTTACGCCATGCTTGGCTTGGTGATAACATTGTTTATCCTGATGTTTGGTATTAGTTGGCCGGAAGTTGCTGCTGCGGCTATGTAAACAAAACCAAAAACTATACGCTAACAAATGTGGATGTAGGTTATGGAAGCTGAACAGGTTGTAGATAAGATTTTGGCCGATGCCAAGGCGGAAGCCGAGAAGATAAAAAAGCAGGCCGATGAGAAGGAGGCCGCCGACCAGGCCAGCCTCAACGAAAAACTGGACGAATATAGTAGGGAAACAGAGGCCCTCGCTGACAGGCTCGGCAATGAGAAGAAGCTGCATCTCTTGGCGGCGGCGAGGATGGATATTGCCAAAGAGTTCCTCACTGAGAAAAGCAAAATACTTGACGAAGTCTTCGACCAGGCTCGACAAAACCTGCAAAACCTCCCCGATGAGCAATATCGCGAGCTTATCAGAAATCTAATGCTCGAAGCGGTCGAAACCGGCGATGAAGAGGTCATCCTTGACAAGAATGATACACGCATTGATGAGAAATTTATCAGGCAAATTAATCAAAAATTAGGTCGCGACCGCAAAGGCAATCTGAAACTGTCAAAAGAAAGGCAGCGGCTCGGAGCAGGTTTCATCTTAAGACGCGGAAAGATAAAGAACAACGTCTCGTTAGATGTGCTGTTGGCCCGTGCCCGAAAAGACCTGGAAATCGAATTGGCTAAAGAGCTATTTGGAGACTAAACAAAATGATTTGTCCTCCTATGGTTCTTTGTGTCATTCCTGTGAAAGAAGGAATCCAAAAATATAACTATATTGTGTACTCCTGCTACTTACTTTCACAAGATAAAGTTTCGAATTTTTGTAATTCGGATTTATAGAATAAGACACAAATGGCTGAAGTTGCTGAACAAGCTATTCTGGATTTTTACACATATCCACCTGTCGGCGCCGACGATTGGCGATACGTCTTTCAGACAGCTCAGGTGCGCGTCCTTGAAATGCAGATGCTGACAAGAGCAACTTACCTCGACATGGCTAATGCCCAAAACTTTGAGCAGGCTGCCGACCTGCTTTCGGCCGGCGAATACGCACTGCCGCGAGGTGTTGCTGGATTTGCCGAGATGGAGAATATTTTGAACCAACGAAGGGCAGAGCTGCGGAAACTATTTGCCGTTTTAATGATTGATAAGCCAATCGTAGAGCTGTTCAGAACGCGGGCTGACTTTGCAAACCTGCGCCTGGCAGTCAGGCGAACATTAACAGAAAAGCCCTTGGGAACCGATTACACCAATGATGGTAATGTGCCGCCGGAGCAGTTTGAGCAGGTCTTTGAAGAGGAAAATTACGAGCTGTTTCCTGATTATATGGCCGAGGCCGTTGAACAGGCCGTTTTGGCTTACTACCGAAACAAGGATGTAAGGCAGATTGACCACGCAATAGATAGCGCTCAGGCCGAATACAATATAAAGAAAGCACGCCGGCTAAGCAGCGTCTTTCTGCTCGGACTTTTCAGAACACAGCTCGACCTGACCAACATTCGCACGATGCTTCGCCTAAAATTTACTGACTCCGAGTCCCGCACCAAAACGGCGGGAGCCGAAGCTCTTTTGGTGCGGGATAACGTATTCTTAAAAGGCGGTTTTTTAGAGCTTCAGAGATTAGAACGCGGATTGGAGATTGGCTACGAATCGCTTGCGTCGTTGTTCTTTGTAACACCTTACCACCGCCTTGTTGAGGCGGGCGCCGGCTATCTTATATCGGATAAATCCTTTTTGAGGGCTGAGCAGCAGTGTGAAGAGCATTTGACCGGCTTCCTGAAATCAACGATTCAGATTACAACCGGCCCTCAGCCGATTATCGCCTATTTGTTAATGAAGGAAAATGAAATCCGAACGGTCAGACTAATATTGACCGCCAAAAAGAACAATTTGGACACTAAGCTCATCTTGGACCGCATAAGCTAATGAAGATAGAATGGAACATAAGACAGCCTTTTCTGCTATTTCTGCGAAGGCAGGAATCCGGAGCTAACTAAAAATGAAACCGAACCAGCCAAACCGTCATTCCGAGCGTAGCGCAGCGGAGTCGAGGAATCTATTCTTTAATAGACCTCTAAAACTATTCTGCCTGCTTTTGGCCTTAACGTTTATCGCTGCCGGGTGCGAGAAGAAACCAGCCACCCTTCACGAAGCTGCAGCGGCCGGTGATATCAACCATGTGCAGCGCTACCTTTCAAGAGGCGCCGACGTCAATGCAAAGGACAAGCTCGGCCAGACACCTCTGCACTACGCGGCTGAGCAAGGCCACAAGGACGTGGCAGAACTGCTTATTGCCAAGGGTGCCGATATCAACGCAGGGGACACTGACGGCATCACACCTCTGCACTATGCCGCTGGTCAAGGCCACAGGACCGTGGCAGAACTCCTTATCGCCAGAGGCGCCAATGTGAGCGCTAAATCAACCGCATACTGTACGCCCCTGCACTTTGCGGCGCTTGGAGGTTCCAGGGATGTGGCAAGGCTGTTTCTTACTAAAGGAGCCGATGTAAATGCAAAGGACAAAGACAGCATCACACCTCTGCACTATGCGGCCAAGCAAGGCCATCTGGATGTGGCCGAGTTCCTTATCTCCGAGGGTGCCGATGTCAATACAAAGTCCTATGAAAGCAGTACGCCTTTGCACTTTGCGGCCCATGCAGGCCACAAGGACGTAGCAGAACTGCTTATTGCCAAGGGCGCCGACGTTAATGCAAAGTCCGATGCCGGCTGGACGCCCCTGCACAGAGCGGCCTCTGCAGGCAACAAGGACGTAGCAGAGCTGCTTATCGCCAAGAGAGCCGACGTTAATGCAAAAAACAATAAAGGCCGAACGCCGTTGTCGCTGGCAAACGAGAACAGCCACAAAGAAATCGTTGAACTCTTGCGCAACCACGGAGCTAAAGAATAACGAACAAGTAAACGAGATACGAAACTATGGAAGGAAAGATTGCGGTAATTGGTGATACTGATTTTGTGATGCCGTTTTCGGCACTGGGGCTGGATACGTACGCTACAGGCGATACACCCGACGATATCGCCGAAAAGGCTAAGAAAATAATCGACGCCAAATATGCTCTCGTAGTGGTTGCCGAAAATATTGCTCCGGCGGTTGAAGAGGTTTTTTCAGCCTATCAGAATGCGCCGACTCCTTGTGTCGTGATTGTGCCGTTCACCACCGAATCCGAGGGCTTTGCTACACAGGCACTCGGAGAAGTGCTCAAGTTGGCCACAGGTATAAATATTTTGCAAGATAGTTAAAAAGGATAATCAGCCGCGAAGACACAAAATCACAAAAAAATTATAAGTTTTAAATACTTAGCGTCTTTGTGCCTTTGTGGCAAAAAACAAAGGTCCAAAAAATGAAAGAAACAAAAGCTGGCAGAATAGTCAAAGTCGCAGGGCCCGTTGTCGTTGCTGAAGGTATGACTGGCTCGCGAATGTATGACGTCGTTCGCGTGGGCGGTTTGAATCTCATAGGCGAAATCGTGGAATTACGCGGCGATTTGGCTTCCATTCAGGTATATGAAGAGACCACCGGCATGGGGCCAGGCGAACCCGTGACTGATACAGAAGCGCCCTTAAGTGTCGAATTAGGCCCGGGCCTGATTGAGAGCATTTATGACGGCATCCAGAGACCGCTCAACTTGCTCGTGGAAGCCGAGGGCGAATTCATGAGCCGGGGAAGCGCAATGCCCGGCCTAAACCGAGAAAAAAAATGGCACTTCAAGCCAAACATAGCAAATGGCACAAAGGTAGGTCCCGGTGACATTATTGGACAGGTTCAGGAAACCACACTAATTTTGCACAAGATTATGGTGCCCTATGGTGTATCCGGAACTGTGCAAAATATTGCTGAAGGCGATTACACAGTTGACCAACCAATCGCCGTTTGCACTGCCGAAGACGGGACTAAAACAGAGCTAAAACTAATGCAGGAATGGCCGGTCCGAAACCCCAGGCAGATAAAAAATCGCCTCACTCCGGATATGGTTCTTGTTACTGGTCAGCGGGTCATCGACAGCTTCTTTCCCGTCACAAAGGGCGGTACAGCTTGTGTCCCCGGCCCCTTTGGAACCGGAAAAACTGTTGTCCAGCACCAGTTAGCAAAATGGGTCGATGCCGACGTCGTCGTTTATGTCGGATGTGGCGAACGCGGCAACGAAATGACGGACGTCCTCACGGAGTTCCCGGAACTAAAAGACCCACGAAGCGGCGAACCGCTGATGAAACGCTCGGTACTTATTGCAAACACATCGAACATGCCCGTCGCTGCAAGGGAAGCCTCCGTTTACACGGGCATTACCATAGCTGAGTATTTCCGCGATATGGGTTATGTCGTGGCCTTGATGGCCGACAGCACCAGCCGATGGGCCGAAGCGATGAGGGAGATATCGACCAGGCTGGAGGAGATGCCCGCCGAAGAGGGCTATCCTGCATACCTGGCTGCCCGCATTGCCGCCTTCTATGAAAGAGCCGGTTTTGTAGAATGTGCCGGCACTCCCGAACGCAAGGGTGCTTTATCGATTATCGGTGCGGTAAGTCCGCCCGGCGGCGATTTATCAGACTCGGTCGTCCAGGCGACACTGCACGTCGTTAAGGTATTTTGGTCACTCGAAGGAAGGCTTGCTTACCAGAGGCATTTCCCCGCGATTAGCTGGCTGACATCCTATTCCTTTTACAAGGATTCCTTGAAAGACTGCTTCGAGGATAAAGACCAGGGCCGGGAAATGGAGCAGATGACCATCGAGGCAATGGGTCTTTTGGAGCAGGAGGCCGAGCTGCTTGAGATTGTTCGCCTCGTGGGGGCCGAAGCCTTGTCGCCCAAAGATAGACTGGCACTTGAGACATCAAGGTCAATTCGTGAGGACTACCTGCACCAGAACGCTTTTCACGAGGTCGATACACACACTTCGATGCCCAAGCAGTACGAGATGTTGAAAACCATCCTGCACTTCCACAGGCAGGGACTTACAGCCATCGACGCCGAAGTCGAAACCGCAGATATATTCAAATTGGCCGTCCGCGAAGAAATCGCAAGGGCAAAATATATACCGCAGGCCGATATTACCAAAATCGCCAAAATAAGGGAAACTATCGAAGAGCAAATGAAACATTTGCGGACCTCAGCAGTCGCTTAAATAACCTAAACCGCGAATCGTGATTTCTAAATCGAATCACGCTCGTGCTACGCAGCGCTTCGCAGAGTAGTAAGCGACGAGTTACGAAATAGGAGTTTAGAATGCTGTCAATAAAAGAATATCAAACAGTCGCAAGTATCGCCGGGCCATTGATGATGGTCGAGATGGTAGATGAGGCCAAGTACGGTCATATCGTCGATATCGAACTTGGCGACGGCTCAATACGTCACGGCCAAATCCTACAGGTCGAAAACGATAAAGTCCTCGTACAGGTCTTCGAGGGAACACGCGGCATTGACGTCGAAAGGAGCACTGTTCGCTTTTTAGCCAAGCCGCTCGAATTGGCCGTTTCGCCGGAAATTCTCGGCAGGGTGTTCACCGGCCTCGGCGAGCCGAAAGACAATGGTCCTGCCATCATCCCTGACAAGCGGCTGGACATCAACGGCAGACCCATAAATCCGTACGCACGCGATTACCCGAACGAATTCATACAGACCGGCATATCGTCAATCGACGGCCTGAATCCACTCGTCCGAGGCCAGAAGCTGCCGATATTTTCAGGTGCAGGCCTGCCCCACGACCAGATTACCGCTCAGCTTGCCCGGCAGGCAACGGTACTCGGCAAGGCCGAACAGTTCGCAGTCGTATTCGCCGCGATGGGTATCACCTTCGAAGCGGCACAATTCTTCATCAACGACCTGCACGAGACAGGCGCCATCGAGCGTGCCGTTATGTTCGTAAATCTCGCCAACGACCCGGCCATCGAACGCATCGCGACACCACGATTCGCCCTCACCGCGGCAGAATACCTCGCGTACGAGCTGGATATGCATGTGCTTGTCATCTTAAATGATATGACCAACTACTGCGAAGCGCTTCGCGAAATCAGCGCAGCCAGAAAAGAGGTGCCCGGCCGGCGGGGATACCCCGGATATCTCTACACAGACCTCGCGACCGTTTACGAAAGGGCAGGCCGAATCAAGGAGAAAAAAGGCTCTATTACAATGGTACCGGTTTTGACAATGCCCGAGGACGACAAGACCCATCCGGTCCCGGACCTGACCGGCTACATCACCGAAGGCCAGATTATTCTGTCCCGCTCGCTGCACAGAAAAGCCATCTCGCCGCCGGTCGACGTCCTGCCGAGCCTCTCCCGGCTCAAAGATAAAGGCATCGGCCAGGGCAAGACACGCGAAGACCACGCCGACCTTTATAACCAGCTTTACGCCGCTTATGCCCGCGGCAAAGAAGCACAGGAGCTGGCAACCATTATGGGCGAAGCCGCGCTCTCGGAAGAAGATAAGAAATATATGACTTTCGCCGATAAATTTGAGGCTGAATATGTCTCGCAGGACTATTACGAAAACCGCGAAATCGAAACAACTCTGGACCTCGGCTGGGAGCTGCTGAGCATGTTTGATAATGTCGAGCTAAAGCGTATCGATATCAAACTGATAGAGAAGTATATGCCGAAGTTCCGCAAAGAACAAAAGCCTGAAAAAACTGCTGAAGAAGTCGCTGACGAAGAACAGGACGAGCAGGAACCGCAACAGTAGGCGAACGAAACAAAAGGAGACGCATAGGTGCTGGCCAACGTTAATGCAACAAGGATGCAGCTTTTATACCTGCGTAAGCGGGTGGCTTTGGCCCGTCGCGGTCACCGTCTGCTCAGCGAAAAAAGAGATGAAATATCACGGCAGTTGATTCACATAGCGCGGGAAATCCGGCCGTTACGCAAACGTGTCGAAGCCCAGCTTCTGGAAACGTTTCGTCGATTTATGCTGGCCCGTGCGACGATGGAGCCGGAAGATATAAAGGCCGCCCTTGAAGGCCCCACGAAGAAGTTTTCGCTGACGATTGAATTCGCTCGCGTAATGAACGTAAAGGTGCCGCACTTAACTAAAGAGATGGAAGGCGAGATTATCTGTTATGGCTTTGCAACGACGTCCGGCGAATTGGACGTTGCATTATTGGCTCTGGAACGTGCCTTCGACCATTTGATTGAATTAGCTGAGAAGGAAAAGCAGGCCCGCCTGCTCGCTACCGAGCTTCAGATGACCCGCCGAAGGGTAAACGTATTGGAGCACGTCGTCATCCCCGAACTGGATGAGACGATAAGATTCATCTTCGACAAACTGGCCGAAGCCGAGCGCGACAACACCTCCCGCCTTATGAAAATCACCGACATCATAAGAGCTTAGTACTGGCGTCTTTAAAAGCAGCGTATATGGGAACTGTCTGTATAATTAGCATTTCGTCAAATATGGAAGTAAGGAGTATCGCAGTAAGGAGTATCAAGGATGACTAAGAAAAGAAAAATCAGTGATATTATTTTGTGCGTTGTGTTGCTGGTATTCGTAGCTGCCTGGATTGTGGGATGTAACAACACCGACATCAGTCCTCCGGTTCCGGCAGGACACCATATTGAAAAAGACACCAGCCGCATAAAACTCTTAAACGCACAAAGAAGCATTGTACAGGCAAAGAAAGTTGTCGTGGAAAACCTCACCAATACTCACACAATCGGCTACAAGAGGAATCTTGTGCGGTTCATGGACAGTACTACGGTTGTTGTAAGCCGGGACATGTCACAAGGTGAATTAATCCGGACGAATCGAAATCTTGACGTAGCAATTCTTGGCAGGGGTTACATCGCTGTCACAGATGCACGAGGCGAAATATTATACACAAGATGCGGTACACTGATGCTGAACGCCGAGGGAGAATTGATTCAGCCCAATGGATATGCCCTTGAACCCGTCATACAAGTGCCATCCGATTCCGTACAAATCCACATCGGAGATGATGGTGCCGTAAATTGCACAACTTCTGAAGGTACGTGTAGTATGATTGGGAATATTCAGCTGGCCGTGTTTGACAATGCAGAAGCGCTTTTGTCTAAAGGAAAAAGCCTGCATAAAGAAACAGCGGCATCAGGAATACCTGTGAAAGGAACACCGGGTTCGGAAGGACTTGGAGAGATTAAGGCAGGATTCATAGAGAGTTCCAACGTTAACGAGTCGGAAGAGCTCCGAATCCTTGAAGATTTGGAGATATACGAGAGCCACGTTCAAAAAGCTATAGTTCTTCTCCGTCCGCACTTGTAACTTGTGGCCCGGTTGTTAACTTCTATGTTCCGAGTTCCTTGTTCGATATTCGATATTTTCCTTGTCATTGCGAGCACCTCACCTGATTCTCAGGATGCATGCAAAATAAACTAAAATGTTGGCTGAATTACGCTAACATGTTTCTATTACAACACTTACAAACAACATTGTGCCGAATGCGATTTCTTAGTTCATTAGGAGGAGCGTACGTAGGACGCGATGCGGCAGTCTCACAATAATCAATAGTCACTCATCAATTGTCAATTAAAATGCCCACCCATTTTTGCAGACCAAATTGACTTTTTCAACATTCATAATTTATTTCTTCCGCTTCGCGTCCCTATCTTCAACGAATTTTATCGGTTCCCGGCCATCAGGACAACACTTTTTCCACTTTTTTGAGCAACAAAATCCCCGTAAATCCGTGAATCGCGAGAAAAAACTTTTCACGGCCAGCCGATAAAACAGCTCCTCTTTTTGCCAACCATCCGCAATTGGCCCTATAAACCGCCTCCGGCCAATATATGTTTGAATTGAACAGCCATTCCCGGTATAATTCTATGAACGTCAGGACACATATAAGGGGGGTAAAATGGCTAAAAAGCTCAAAAAATCAGCGATTGTAACAGCGGCGGTTGCTGTCGTTATATCCGTATTAGGGCTGGCAAAATACCTGAATATTCAACCGGGTTGTACGCTTGGCAATAACAATGGAGCCACGCTTATGTTATCCAGCCTCACGCATTTGGGCAAACAATTGCGTGCGTATCTAAACTCCAGGAACCACCTCTCAGCCGTCAAAATAATCTGCGTCGATGCCTTAGGCACTCTAACAAAACCAAATCTGTCTCCCCGAGCGCACATGTCCTGAGTTCTATCGAAGGAGCCGAGGAATCTATTCAAATAATCCCGCGAAGCGGCTCCTCATTTTGAAGTCAGGTTTTGTTAGAGCCCCTTAATATTCTTACTGTTTATATCAAGAGTTTCGCAGATAAGAAAACTCACGGGCTGAAGTCTTCCTAACCCGACCGAACGCCTCAGAACCTCCGGACTATGTGTTACTACAATTGCTTAATACGGATATTGCGAAACTCAAGCTGGGAGCCATGGCCGAGAAAGCCGATATAGCCCTTTTCCCGATGGAGTCCCGGATGAGGCCTGCCATCCATTGTCTCGGTGATTTTGCTTATGTCGGCATCGACGATAATACCACCATTGAGTTTGACCCGAATACGCCCTCCTTTGGCCATGACTTCTTGACAATTCCATTGCCCCACCGGTTTTTGACAGCCCCGTTTTACCGGAACCACGCCATAAATCGAGCCGTGATATTGATATGGTTTCAGGTTTCTATATTGGGCCGCCGTATCATCAAGTATCTGGAGCTCCATTGCCTGATAGGCTGCATTGCCCTGTAAAGGAGCACGAATACCAAGCCCGTTATTGGCTCCCGGCGTCAGCTTAAATTCAAACCGGAAAATAAAGTCGCTATATTCATCTTTCGTATACACATTACCGCCCTTTTGGCAGAGAATCCTGCCGTCTTTGGCGATATAACCTCCGGTATCTCCGGTCCAGCCGCTAAGGTCACTGCCATTGAACAGGGAAACAAAGCCCGCTGCTTTTTCCTCTTTAGTCAGACCTCGCGGGCCCTCATCGCGTGGTAGCTCGCGAAGAAAGATATTGCGGAAATGGATGGGGTCACCGTGACATTGCAATTCGTTTTGACCGGAAGGGAAAATGGGCCGCGAGCGGTCCCAGTAATTCTCCAACACAACATTATTAACAATGAGCTTTCCATTAAGATTTATCGTAACCCGCTCGCCGACCATCTTGATATGAAACGTGTTCCATTGGCCTATGGGATTATCGGCTATCATAGCAGGCTTACTGGGATTTTTCTTATTATTGTAAAGACCGCCGGAGCCAATCTTATGCTGGCCTGGGTCCCAGATCTGTACCTGCGGCGTACCGCGCAGATAGATACCGCTGTCGCCGCGTGGGTTGACAATCTTCCAATCTACCAGTAATTCAAAGTCTTCATAATCCCGCAGCGTGGCTAAGCTGAATCCTTTGCCGTCGAATTTTAGGATACCATCTTCGACATCCCAGTGCTCACGCATGGACTTGTCCGCCTTTGCCTGCTCTTTGGCCAGCGCCTCCGGACTTAATTTGGCCCGCTTAATGGGATTATCGTATGGGCTTGATAAGAGTCCTTTCCAGCCGGTCAAATCCCTGCCGTTAAACAGGGCAACGAACCCTTCGGGAGCTTGATTCAGTCCCTTACTCCCCCTTGCCGCCTGCGCCGGCAGGCAGGCAATCACCACCAATAATAAACAAACCTTATTGAGGTATTTCATCCATTTTGTGCTTTTTCCTGTCTTGTTCATTTCTGACACTCCTTCCTCTTTTTCCTGAATTGACCACGGTCTAATGCTTACCTTATAGGAATCGGCCCAGACGCTGCTAACCCTATTAACGGGAAGTATGTTACCAGAATGGGCCATGAATTGCAACTGCCATAAACACGTTATTTCAGATATTCGGCATCGGACTTCTGTTGCAAGCCTTTGGGGGAAGGGGGGATTGTAAAATTGGCTTTGTTTGGGTTTGTATTGGGTTTGAATTGGCTTTGTTTCGGGTGAAATTGGCTTTGAATTGGCTTTGTTTGGCTTTGAATTGGCTTTGTTTTTCCCGCGTTCACCAAGTGTCTTATTTTCATAATCCTTTGTTAATGCTTTATTTACGTTCATTTGACTTTTCGGGAAATTGGCTTTGTTTTGCATAAAAAGTCTGATTTGTAGTGCGCTCACTACAAATGTAGAGGAGAAATTAGTGAAAAGTGAGCTAAAGTGACTAAAGTGAACTAAAGTTAGATTCTCGATGCTCGTGAGTAGTTCATTGTTTCCTTCGGCTTCGCTCAGGACAGGCTCCGTTGGTAGTTGGCAATTTGGGCTGGATAGGCGGTTTGGGAAAGCCAAATGATTATTGATTGTTGATAAATGATTATTTTTTTTGACCATTTACTATTCCCTAACGATTAAACGTTCACAACTTTGCCTTTCTTGCCAAATAATGGTTTATGTGCGTGCCCCGCACCAATTTCGCTTAGGCTCACGCCTAATTGGTGCGGGACGATTCGTGCGGTTCTCCGCTATATCCGGCGCCTACTGGCGGTTATCGTTTGCCTGCTGGCAAACATAAGATTATATTAATATATTATCAAACAATAGTCAACAAAAAAATAAAAAGAATTCACCGCTGAGAACGCGGAGGGCACAGAGAGTTTTTTAGACAGGATTGACACGGATTCACACG
This sequence comes from Planctomycetota bacterium, assembly GCA_013349615.1. Taxonomy (GTDB): domain Bacteria; phylum Planctomycetota; class Phycisphaerae; order Sedimentisphaerales; family Anaerobacaceae; genus CS2-K091. The sequence continues at coordinate 37,978 of DUZJ01000003.1, forward strand.
AAGTTTTTTTAGACAGGATTGGCACGATTGCCACATGACTCAAGATAAGAACGGTAACAGAGGCAATAACACCAAGGCCAAGAAGTCGATTAAGAAATGTACAGTGATGTTCAGAGTAAGATTGCGCTTCCACACATATAGTCCTGTTAGGATTGCACTAAGCGGAAAAACCACACCAACGGTATGCCCTAAGCCCAAAGGCGGTATATGGATGGCAATATGAATGATGAGACCAATCAACGCTCCGGGCCAGATTCTACCAGTCAGGCAGTTTACCCGTTCAATTGGATACCCTCGGTACAAGATTTCTTCTACGAAACCTGCTCTGGCTGCCAGTAGAGCGCGCAACCAAATTGGATATTTGGCAAGTGCTGCAACTACCCCCATTGTGCTTGTTGCAATGCCGACGACACGTTCTATGAAAATCCCCAACGTAAGTACCAGTACGAACAGCAATATACCCAACAACAGGGCTAGTAAGCCATCCTTTCGAGTCAAACTGCGAAAACCAATGGACCGGAGCGATTGACGTTCCCAGTACAAAACTACAGCCACTACGCCGAGAGCAATTACCCAAAAGCATATTTCGTTAATTGCCATGTAAGCGGTTTGGCTGACACGTGATACCAGCCAAGGCGTGATGATATACATCAACAAGAGCGGCGCTACTAGAGAAAAACAAAGCACAACAGCAGTGGCGTGTCTGAGCCGACTTTTCATATTTAACGCTCTTAGTAACACTTCTACGACTTTCAATTCCACCATAATATCAAAATCTTCTTATAGCCACAATCACTGAAATTTTAATGACCTTGCGGCTGCAAAAAGTGATGAAAATCCGTACAACCAAAGTATGTAATCTTTTGATAAAAAGATAGGCCTTTGTGCACTTGATTGAAACGATATGAAAATAAAAATCGTGAATGTTAATAGCCAATAAATTCGATATATTTCTTTCATGACTTACCCCATTGATGTTATCCGGCGGCAATTTCGGCTACGGCCACGGAAGAAAAGCCTATGCCCAGCCCTCCGGGAAGGTGAGGCTGTTCAAGGTTGTCGCTTAAATGAGGTTTACCGGGAAAGAGAACGCAACATATATGCAACGGGTTTGTCGAATTGCCCAAAATTAAGTGATAATCCAAGGATTAAAACGGTTGAGTACACCGTTGCCTAAGTCAAATCCCTGTATTAAGCGAAAAAAACACCTATTTGCTTGTCAGTTTTTTCTTGACAGGTCAGAATTTGTTTGTATTTTAGGAGAGTAAAACAGCGGCTGGGATTACTCTGAATGACGAGAAGTTCGGGATGTTATACGGAAACCATATATTCATAGTTCGCAGGAGACAATACAATGATATACTATTTGATATTCATAATCATCTTGTTGGTTGTAGTAATTCTTAGTGATACCAATACCTGGTCACCTTTTCAATCTGAACAAGTGAAAGAGATATGCTCACGCATGACCAGAGGCGAGCGCAGAGCCGCAATTAAAAGAGGGGCTTTGTGGGGGCTTCTCATCGGCATAATCCCAGGTTCAATTGGGCTCATTTGTGGGCCAATCATCTTTAGATCGGCATTGTTAGGTGTGATGTTTTGTGCTTTGATAACTCCTCTTATAGCTTTCGTACTATGGAAAAAGTGGTTGCCACATGTTAATAAATCGCAACAGACCTTCCTTGCTTCCACCGAATGGGCAAGAAGTCAAGGCATCAAAGCAGATGGTATTCGATTATTTAGTTGGCAGAAATGATCGCATGAATGCGGCAATCAGAGCCGCCCAAATAATGTATCAATGCTTTGTCATAATCTGTCTCCTTCGATCTAAGCGTTCTTTCGCAACAAAATTGAGAAAGAAGCCTCTTTTCCTGAATTGACCACGGTCTAATGCTTACCTTATAGCACCTTTCAGACCACCACTATTGATAATCGTTACTCTTCCAGCAATAACTATATAAGGAATCATATAAATTTGCAATAGTAAAATTAAGAGAAGTCAAAAGGCAAACAGGAAAATCCTTTGACGTAAACAAGATTACGCGGGTACAATTCAAACAAATAACAGGCAAAAAATGTGAAAGATTGGGCCTTATTTGCTAAAATATTACGAACAATACATACCTGATTTGGAAGGTGGTCATGGCTATCAGTAAACAGACATCGGAAAAGATTATCTATGGAGTTCTTATAGCAATAACAGTGGGAATAGCAAAGCACATCTATCGCAAACTAAGCAGACCGGCCAATCACATTTTTCTTGCCGTAGTGAATTTGTTCTATTCGATACTTGTCTTTCTGTTATTGATGTCATTTGTTGCCGGCAGAACCAAAGTAATATCTGAAACCTTTCCTCAATTCAGAATCTTCACGAATTCATGGCTGCTTGTCCCATTTGGGATTGTGACTCTTGCCTTCATATATATTTTTCTAATTCTGCTTCTGCGGTGGTATTTTGAAAAGAAACCTTTAAGTGAAATCGCCGGGATTTTTGTGAAGTCTATAGCTAAAGGTACAAAGGCCGCAAAAAATACAGTTGCTGCGGTCGTCAAAGCCGGCGCTGCAGGTGCGAAGAAAGCAGCAAAAAAAATAGGGCGTGGGGCAGCCGCTGTTACACGAGTAACCGTTAGAGGCGTCGGAAAAGGTGGCTCTGTTGTCAAGAAAATTATCACAACTGTAATCAGGAAACCTGTCGGCCAAAAGCCTGAGCAGGAAATTGATTCCGCTCAAGACACGCAGAACCAGTAGCCGACGCGTCGCCAAATCTGAAATTTGAAATTTGAAATCTGAACTTGTGCAATCCGTAGTTAATCTGCCTTCATCAGATTATCATATTCAATCTCGAACCGCAACTTGTGCTTGACTTCTTCCTCGGCCAGCGACAGAAGTGTTTCGCGCGCATCTTCGCTTGTAACTCTTGCCGACAAATCCACGTAGAGTCTAAACGATGATTCTTCCTTCTGCATCGCCATAAGGAGCATGTCCTTGTAATCCATATCGATGTCGGAATCAGTTATCCCGATAGCACCCTCATCTCCAATATCCAGCTCTTCCGTTGCCGTTACGACTCTGCCGGATTTTATGACCTCCAGTTCGAGTCTGGCCTTGTGCTCTATTTCTTCACCGGCCAGGTCCTCAAAGACCTTACGCATCTCGGCAGTTTGCGCCCGGGCCGCAAGTGCCAAATAAAACTTATTGGCGTCCTCTTCCCTGGCGATTGCCAGGTCCAGAATCTCATCATCAGACTCAAATTCGACCATCTTTCAGCCCTTTTTGTAATTGTCCATTCCTAACCGAACCTTACCAGAACAAACCTCTACAACACTATCGGCTTGAAAGCGTAAAATATGCGAAATCTTCTAATGCGTCAACTAAAATCGTCGCTCGTCGCTTGTGAGTCGTGGCTCTTGAGGTACGGCTGCTTAATTTGTATCTTTGACATTTCGTGGTTGCTTTTTTCGTGCAGGCCGGATAGAATATCGACATAATGTGAATTTTGACGGCACACATTTCCGGCAAGGGTTTTCTTAAAAGATAAGGAATAAACAGAATGGATATTTATGTTGGTAATTTGTCATCGGATACCACCCGAGACGACTTAATAGAAATTTTCGAAAAGTTCGGCCAGGTTATAGAGGTCCGTTTGATAACGAACAAGTTCGGCGTTAAATCAAAAAAATACGCCTTTGTCGAAATGCCGTCTGAAGATGAAGCACAGAAGGCTATTGAAGAAATGAACGAAAAGGAGCTCAAAGAACATACTTTGAGTGTCAGCGTGGCCAAACCAAAGAACCCTCGCACACGGAAAACCAAAAGTGGCAAAAGAAAAAAACGAGGCGGCAAAGGAAAACGGGCCGTCTATGGCGGCGAAGACCGGGATGATTCCGTCAGCATCCGTCGCTATCGCCGGCGCCCTAAAGCCAGATAAAAAAAACCGGCAGCGATGAATGATTAGAAACCTGCCGAGGCGCCATTAATTACCGTCAAAATATAAAATTTGTACTGAGCACAACCGAAGCAATCCAGCATTTAACAATTCACCAATTCACTAATCCTCTAATTCTCTGTGTTCTCTTTGCCTGATAATTCAATCTCCTTTGTGTCTTTTTGCCTTTGTGGCTAATTCCGGAAAGTTCAAACCGGCAAACTACCTATGATATTTCTTCGCGGCTTTTTTGAACCTTTTAGATGCACAAGATAGACCTTTACCACCAATTTTCACTAATTCATTTATTTAGTTTTAGTTTCGTATTCGCGCCGGTTCGTGTGAATTTGTGGCTAACTTCAATACTATTGTTCCGGCAGCTCGCGAATCCAGATATTGCGGAATCGCACTGGGCTGCCGTGGTCCTGAAGACTAATCGGCAGCTTGTCTTCATGCCTGCGATACTGTGGGTTCTTCACCTTGTGTCCCGAAGGGCCCCAGTATTCGACATTGTTTTGCACGACAATGCCGTTGTGCAGCACGGTGATGCGGGCTCGGCGGATTAACTTGCCGCCCTCGTCGAACTTCGGCGCAAGGAAGCTGATATCGTACGTCTGCCACTCGCCGGGCTTTCGGCAGGCGTTAACAATCGGCCGGTACTGGCCATACAGTGACGCCGCCTGCCCGTCCGCGTAGGTCCTGTTATCTTTATAATTGTCCGCCGTATAAGAATCGAGCACCTGCACCTCGTACCTGCCCATAAAATAGACGCCGCTGTTCCCCCGGCTTTGACTTGTCCCCTTTGCCGGTGTCGGCGAAGCCCACTCGATATGAAGTTGGCAGTTGCCGAACGATTTCTTCGTCCGAATACCACCGCCTTTCTTGACTATCTCCATATAACCGTTTTCGACCTTCCATTTTAGTTTCCCGCTCACCCATTCCGATAGTGCCTTGTCCTTGCCGTCGAAAAGGACAATCGCATCCGAAGGCGGCTTGGCGGGGTCGTCTTCCGGCGTGATGACCGGCGGCAGCAGGGCCGGGTCCATATCATGCACAGTCTCGTAAGGCGGACGCCTGCCCGCATAGCTGCTGATGGCCAGAACCAAAGCCACTAACAGCAGGCAAACTGAAATCCTCATCACCATGGATTTCTCTTTCATAACTACCTCCCTTTTTCTATTATTAACCGATGTTACTCAAACAATTCCGCCCGGCTACGCCGCAGGGCTTAAGTACTGTAATAATACTCGATTTGCTCTCCCGTTTCCAGTCCTTTTGTGAAAATTCTGACAACTGCCGCTGTATCTTACGAACTTGATTGTTCGGTTTTGTTTTGTCCTTTTACTTAGGCGGCACACAATAGTACAGATATCCCCGTACAAATGACGCCTTCTGATTTTTGCCGTTGACCACCAGCTTCGGCTGACCTCCGATGGGCAATCTCATGGCCCGCATATCACCCTGGACCTCGACTTTGTCCCTGCCGATACGAAGGTATGCCCAGTCGGCAAAGGTAAAGCTCTCGCGGTCACTGGCAAGGGTAAGAGGCTGCTCATAGTTGTCACCTAATCGCAGCATCAGTCGGTCGTCGATTCCGGTATCATACTTACCCTCGATAGCCACGGCCACACCCCCATCTGTTTGCTCAATGGTTCTGAAATCGTATATGTTGGACTTGCCCCCCTCGAACGGTTCATGCAGCGCAACAAAGGTCGTACCGGCAGCTTCACGTTCCGCCGCGATTGTCACGCCGCCCACCTCACTCGGCATCTCCTTATATTGCTGTTGTCCTTTCTCGTCCCTGGATCTTCGCACTATCAGCGGCGTCTGCGCAGTGTAGGCGGTTGTATTGTCCCCGCCGAGCATCTGAAGCCGCACGCCAATCCTCCGCTCATACCACTTTTTCGGAAGTTTCGCCTTGCTTGGGTCGTCCAGCGCACATCTTTGTTCGCAGGTAACGGACCACTGCTTATTCCCCGCCTTGTATGCCCGTACCTTGTTCAGCGGACTTAGGTCTTTTGGAAGTTTAGAGTCCTTCCACCCGTTTGCTTTCTGTACCTGGCCGAGCGCGTGGATGAGCCAATAATACGAGTGCTCCTTATTCCCTGCCAACCGCGTAACGTCTAAGCAATATTCCTTTGTCAGCATCAGGCAGCGCGTCAGGTCCACACCATCGAAGACCTTATCGCTGCGGGCAGCGACAAATTTCACAGGCTTGGTAAATGCCTGGCGTGTCCTTGTTGCGCTCGTGAACTTTGGCTCAGCGCCATCGACCGTTACGCCACAGTGGCTCTGGATACTGCGCGACCAGTCCTGGGCATAGCCCGGCGTAACCTGGCGGTTCAGATATATTGGCCGATTGAAAGCATAGAAGCCCGTAAGAGAGAAGCAGTCGATAACGTTGTGCGCATAATTAGTAGCTAACCTCATCGCCACTGCCGGCGCCGGCGACTCCCAGTAGCTCGGACTCTCATCGGCACGAAGTATAACAAGACCACGCTGCGGCCAAACCGCCGATGGTGCAGGCGGTGCTTTGACCCTGGCCGGGTCAATGGGGTCAAGTCCAAAGAAAAGCGAAGGAAAGTATTTTTCCTCATCCGGCCCACGCATCTGCGCCAGGAAATAATCGAACCCAACTTCCGGCCACCGGGCCTGCCCGATCTCAAACCAAAATGGGACCTGCATCTTCGGCGTAAATCCGCCGTACCCGTCCCACTGCGAGTGCTTGCCACGAACCACACCGCCCCACGCCCCGTGCGCCTTCCACAGCACATTGCCACCAGTGCCGTCAGGCGTATAACCCATCACGATGCTGTACTGAAAGGCCGGGGACGGCAAATTCCACGACTGGCTCGAACCACTCTGCCTCAGGTCGCCAATGGTAAGCATCGGATATTGTGGACGGTTGCTTCCCACATCCACCCGTGGGTAGCCCAGGTGGATGAGGCTTTCGATATGACCACGCATAGTTGCGCCGCCTTTTCCCTTGTACCCGTACCCTAATTCGCCGAGTCCCAATCGTTCCACGGCCCGGCAGTACAAAAGCATCGCGCCAGGCGTCGACCCCATCTTACCGAACTCTTCGCTGTAGAAGCCGCTGTCGCACAGATACTCATCGAAATACCACTTCCACGAACCGTACGCCGCCCACACCTTGCGAATAAGTTTTTCATCCCCCAGCGCCGCAGCCATCAGGTTCGCGCTCACTTTCCATGGCCAGATGATGTTCGGCAGCCAGTTAGTACGTGTGTACTTGCGGGCGTCGTAACGCGAGAAGTTTTTGGAATCGTTGAAGATTTTGGGGTCAAGGATCGTACGCTTGAAAATCCGGTTATCGATATATATACGGAAGCACTCTTCAACTTCCTTCCGCTCACTGGGCGTAAGTGAGTCGTACAGCAAATCATATCTTATCACGTTGATATATTGGGCGGCTCCTCTCGGTATAGCCGACCTTGCCATCCGCATTAGTTCCTTCTTGTCCTTCTCAGCCGCTTCTTTGTCACCCATAACCGCATGCCGAAACAAATTGCCGAAACTCCCTTCGTGCCGCTCCGGATTATTGACTAATTTCTCGCAGGCCGCCTTCGCCCACGCATCAGTCTCGATTTTTTTGCGGATTGTGGCGATGTCTTGTTTGTCCCAGAGAATAAAAGGCCGCTCCATCACCAACGCCGCACTGGATAAGAGCATCGTCCCCACAATTCCACATAAAAACGCCGACCACAATGCCGTGTTTGTGCTTTGCATGTCGCTGATTTCCTTTACTTCCAAAGACCGACTATTTATGAAAACCTCCACGCCATCGAGGCTGATAATTTGCTCAACGACTGTGTCTTTCCATTTTCACGATAATATCGAAATCCCCCGCGAATTGCAACTTCATCCCCAAATCTGAAATTTGAAATGTGAATTCCAAATCCTGTCCCGAACGCAGTCGAGGGGTCTACATTCTCAATTCTACTTTCCCCCATACCCGCATCTATTCATTAACGCATTCACGCATCTACGAGTCACGAATATCTTGGTATCGAGAATCGTGCATCTACCCAGCTATTCCTCTTCCAGCCATTTCTCCGCAATAACTACAAAGTCAAGGAACTTAATTATTCTGTCGTGGTTACGGCGGTGGGGGATCGGGCATCCAGACCTCTACATTAACAGGCGAGGACGTTCCTGGAAGCCCCTCTTCGTCCCATGCCGTGGCTGTCAGAACGTGCCAGCCAAGCGAGTACCCCTGCCAGAGATAATTCCAGCCGTCACTTCCATCCGGGTCCTCGCCCAGCTTCAGGTCATTGGCGAAAAACTCAACACGAACTACAATACCATCGTAGTCGTTTGCCTCAGCCATAATCATTGTCTGCGGCGGGACACCACCAACCATCAGTCGCGCACCGTCATCAGGATACGTTATCCAAACTGTAGGCGGCTTATTCTCTGCTCCATAATCTTCTAACCAGTGTAGAGCCAAAAAGCCTAAGTCCTTGAAGTTCACTATTCCGTCCTTGTCAATATCACCGGCAGGGTAAGTTCTCAGGTAGGGATATGTCTGGTTCTCACCGATGTTCCATACGTTGATAAAATCCCAGTCTTCGAAGGTGGACTGCATCTGCATCTCGGCCGTGGTCTTGCCCGTTCCACCTGTACTTGTAGTCTGCCCGCTGGTTTCAGTATCCCAGAATGAAGCGTCGACCGTGCCCTCACTATATCCTACCAGGCCGCCCACATTATTTGGCCCCGTAACACTGCCTGTCGAATAACAGTTGGTGATTATCCCATCCTGATCATTATCTCCCACCAAACCGCCGACGCCATTTGCTCCCGAAGCATTGCCTAATGAATAGCAGTTGGTGATTGTCCCTTCCTGATCATTATCTCCCACCAAACCGCCGACGTCTTTTATTCCCAAAACGCTGCCTGACGAATAGCAATTGTTGATCGTGGCATGATTATGTCCCACAAATGCGCCAACATTATTTTGTCCCGACACGCTGCTCATCGAATAGCTGTTGATGATCGTGGCAAGATAGTAATTACAGCCCACCAGTCCGCCGATACAACTATTTCCTTCTGTAACACTGCCTTTAACACTGCCTCCAGAATAACAGTTGGTGATTGTTCCTTCCTCATTACGTCCAACCAGGCCGCCGAGAAATGAACGTCCCGAAACGCTGCTCATAGAATAGCAGCTCGTGATTGTGCCAGCTGCATTTTCCCCAACCAGCCCGCCAACGTAATAACGTCCTGAGACTCGTCCACCTTCAACGTAGCAATTAGAAGCAATCCCATCTCTGAGATATCCAAAGAGTGCACCGACAAACAATCCCGCTCCCGCATCAACATTAGGGTCAATCAGTCCCAGATTCTTAATCTCTGCATTAGGATCATCAACGTACCCGAAAAGCCCTATATGCTCCCTGTCGTTTGAATCCCAGGTAAAGTTTACAATCGTATGGTCGTTACCATCAAATATACCGGTGAAGGGATGTTCTACCCATCCTTCATCGTAATAACGCTCCCCTGTAATATTGAACTCCGTCCCCGTATACCCACTCAGGTCGATATCCGCCATCAACTTGAAACACTTGTCCCAGTCATTAGCATCAGCCCCTATAGCCTGCATATCATTAGCGTCACGTATCTGATATGGGTCATTAGGCTCTCCACTACCGCCTCCGTATTTTGCCTGAGCCGACAAACAACAACAGCAGATAACAACCAATACAGTGATTTCCCACAACAGGCTTGAAGTTCTCGTCTCACTCATCCTTTTTACATCCTTCTCCCCATACCTCATTTTCCAGCCGATTTCCGCAAAAAAACACGCCCACACTCGCACAAAAAAGCAAAGAAGTCCTCTCAGAAAAGCCGAATAGCCACCATACCATAGTTCCGGGGACTTGTCAAACCAAAAAAAATGCAAAAATGGGGACAGGGATTCACCTCGTTTTGTGTTTTTGAATTATGAGAATTTGAATTTGCTTCGTATTTCCACCGTAAGGTGTTCTCCCTGGGAGTCCTTACGAAATGTGGAGTGCTTAGGATTTCGAGTTTGTGCGAATTACGCTTCACACTTGGCAAGATTTGCTTTTTTAAAAAAGTTTGGGCTCCAGCTCCAAAAGGAACTGAAGCCCATTTTCCCGGCTAACCGCTTTCCACTACACGTTCGTCCTGACCTTGTCGAAGGACTAATCGCGTTAAGCGGCTCTCCCCAGAAAAAATTAACTAATCGCCTTATAGTTTTGAATTTCTAATTTCGTAAATTCGAATCTGTTTCGGATTTCGTATCTTCCCGTAAACCGTCTTTACACCTCCCTCGGCACGACGAAAGGCCTACGGTACCGCCGCGTAAGCAGTCTGTTGGCTCTCCGATTATCCACGAACTTCTCTGTCTCAGGGTCAAACTTCAGCATCGGCCCAAGCTGGTACGTGCTCTTCGACAAATCCAGACCTAATGTACCCTTCACGGTTCGTTGTATCATCTCCCACGATTTGCCGATTTCTTCGTGCTTCCTGAATACATCGGGCTCCGTTTTGCCGGAAACCTGCTCACCAAGCCTGTAAGAGACGTTACCTAAGTGGCAGCACGCCGACGACAGATGAGCCTCGGCGATATCTGCGTGGAGCTCACCGCGCTTCCGGGTCCGCATGCAGTGTATGAAGTTCTCGAAGATGTTACCGGGTCCCATCTTAACATCAACATCTACCAGCTTTTCACTCTTGTCCGAACCCTTCGGATAGAACTTCCCGCCTTTGATTGCCCCTTCTTCAAGGTAGAACTCATTGGTGACTTTTGTCGGATACTTCTTGCCGTCCACACCGGCCTTACTGTTCAGGCCGATGACCTCGAAAACCAACAACGGTCCGCCAAAGTCCATAATCGTCAATTGACAATTTGGCGTCTGGGCCTGGTCGGTATAAGGCGGATGACCTTCTGTCGAGTTGACCCACCGGCCGCCCATGCTGATTACGCTCTTGGGAAGTGTCCTCTCGGGGATGGCCCAACGCGCGATGTCCATCTGATGCACGCCCTGGTTACCGATCTCTCCGTTGCCGAAATCCCAGAACCAGTGCCAGTTGTAGTGGACCAAATTACCGTGGTACGCCTGCTTCCGGGCCGGCCCGAGCCAGATATCGAAGTCCACGTGTTCGGGCGGCTCTTCGATCGGCCTAAAGCCAATGCTCCAACGCGTCTTGGAGGCGTAGGCTTTGGATACCAACAGTTTGCCGTACTTGCCGCTGGCGATAGCCGCAACCTGCCTGGTCCAACTGCTGCTCGACCGGCTCTGCGTACCATGCTGCACAATTCTCTTGTATTTCTCTGCCGCCTCCACGCACTTGCGCCCCTCAAAAACATTGTGGCTGCAAGGCTTCTCAACATAAACATCCTTGCCCGCCTGGCACGCCCAAATAGTCGCCAGCGAATGCCAGTGGTTCGTCGTCGCAATCGATATCGCGTCGATGTTCTTGTTATCCAACAGTTCGCGAATATCCACATAGGTGTCAACTTTTTTGTTGCGTTTTTTGAACGACTCGGCACGCCTTTCCAGAACTTTCCTGTCAACATCGCACAGCCCCGCCACCCGCACTCCGTCCATCTTATCGAAATTGCCGATGTGCGACCCGCCCCGGCCGTTGATTCCAACAACAGCAACACGAATCTCGTCGTTAGCTCCCCGCACACGGGAGAATGGTGCCAGCGTCAGACCGGCGCCAACCGCTGCCGAACGTTTCATAAAGTCTCGACGTGTGATACGTTTCATTGCTAACCTCCTATCATATTTGCGTCTCGTAATTCAAATACCCGGCCTTACGGCAGGCCAAGTGCTATTAGCAGACGAATTCTCGGCACCTACATCGCTGATACGGCACGAGATTCCTAATAAAGGCAATCGCATCCCAAAAAAGCATAACCGATAACGGCAAAAATTGCAAGCGCCAATTCGAAAAAAGCTCAGGTTTTTTCGAACACAAGTTTTTCCTCTCCCACCCTGTTCTCAATCAAGCCTGATTCCCTGCTGCTGTAGCCACTGTTTCAAATCACCCATTTCGCTGTCGAAAATCTCATTGTCGTAGTCTTCTTCCAGCTTCTGAACATTCCCAGCCAATTCCTCCTGCTCCTGAACAACATCGCTCAATTTCTTTTCGAACTCATCACCGACCGCCCGCAAATCATCAAGCTCAATATGCAGACCCAGAATCCCCACCAGGCGTCTTATCACCGCCTCTATACACTTCGGATTATTGCCCTGTACATAAGCGGGAATCGTCGCTACGAAGCTTGCCATATTCAAATCGTGCTTGCCGGCGTTGGCGGTCAGGTAGGTAATGATACTCGCGGGGCCTTCGTAGTCTGTGAATTTTACCCCGTACTGCTCGAAGGCAGCTTTAACCTGTGCGTCCGAAACTGAGCAGAATATTCGTGGTTCTCGCGTATGAGGCACCAGCCCGGCAACGCTGCCTATGAAATATATCTCTTTAACGCCGAATTCCGCACACAGCGAGAAGATACGCTCCGCAAATTCCTCCCAGTGCAGATGGGGTTCCCTGCCTAAAAACAGTATAAGATTGCCTTCCTCGCTGACAAAAAACTCATTTACCGGAATTCCAAACGTTGTAATCAGGCCGTCCTCTATCTTCGTGTGCGGCCGAAATAGGGCCGCTATTTCCATTGAGCCCGGAAGGCTGTAGATATAGAAGTCATCCGGCTCGATTTCCGCAAATCTCTCCGCGCCGAGCTTGTCAATCAGGCACTTTACCGTTCCCGTCGAGACATTACCGCCGTCCATCCAGCCGGTAAAACCCAACAGCATCCGCGGTTTATCGAGTTTCGGCCTCTCGTAGATATTTAGTTTTCCAGCCATTTTTTCACCCTTCTAATAAAGGATTTTCCTTATATCATATATTTCCAACTTAATCCAGAAAAATCCCTACAATTCCCTGCCCCGCCTGCCCGAATCCCTGTATGTTGTAGGCAGGGACCCATACTCCCCCGAAAAAGTTCTTCTTGACGCCAATTCCCCTTCATGCTAATATTGTCATAAAACTAACTATAAAAAAGGCTATGGAGAAACACACAAATGGCGAAAAAATTACCCTTGAATAAATCATAAATTTTTTTATCATTTACATTGATGCAAAGTTCATAAGGAGCATTACAGGAATGGATTCGCGCGTAATCAAACTAACAACAGCAGCCCATAAACACGGCAATCTAAATATACGTACGTGTGGGCTCGGATTTTTCCCAAAAGGTATTCTTGGGGGCTCAACCAAAGCTAAATTAGGTAACGAAATTACAGTCAAGGCGGAGGGGCTTCCTGATTACATAAAGACAGATATACCTACGGATAGAAATACCGGGCGCCCACGGTGGATATTCCGGAGGAGATCCTGGGTAAAGAAGTTTGTGCGCTATCACAACCTCAAACCAAACGAATCGGTAAGGATTAAGCGGATTAATGAGAAGACATATGAAGTAATTCCAGAGAATAACAATGGCCAAGGAAGTACGAAACAAAGACTAAGGAAAACAACAGGAACAAGGCAAGTTACTAGCGAGGAAAGACGCGTTGAGATATATCAGAAACATTTTGATCCTACCAAAGCTAGTGATGTTACGCACGATACACCACTGGAGCGATTAAATTTGAACTGGCGTGAGAAGGATTTACGAGAAAAAGAAAGAACAAAACATGTTCATCGACTACACCCATATCTGGGAAAATATATTCCACAATTAGTTGAGATATTTCTTCGAAAGTATTTTACTCCGGGACAAACTGTTCTAGATCCTTTTGTTGGTTCCGGTACAACATCAGTTCAGGCGAATGAGCTTGGAATAAACTCCATAGGCTATGACGTATCAGCGTTCAATATTCTTCTCGCTCGTGTCAAAGCAGGTAAATATGACCTAATTAAAGCGCGCAAAGAAGTTTTAGATGTATTAAATAAGGTACGTTTGGCAACACAGATAGATAAGAGACAGGCAAAGCTCTTCGTTGAGGATTTGCCGGATGAGCTCAAAGAGCTATTGAGTGAAACGGACAGTGAATATCTTAAGGAGTGGTTCGCACCGAGAGCTTTACGAGAATTACTAACGTATCGCTACTTTATCAAGATCGGCACATATTACTATCTTGACCTGTTGAAAGTTATATTGTCACGGTCAGCAAGATCAGCACGGCTTACTACTCACTTTGACCTAGACTTTCCAAAGAATCCACAGAGAGGACCATATTGGTGTTACAAGCACTCTAGGACGTGTTCACCAATCAAAGAAGCCTTCAAATTTTTGCGCCGATATAGCCTGGACACATTAATGCGAATTGAAGAGTTTGCACGTGTGCGCACAGATGCTTCCGTGGAGCTTTACCACGCCGACAGCCGTAAAGTGAGAATTCCACCTATAGATGGAGTTATGACTAGCCCGCCGTATGTTGGACTAATCGACTACCATGATCAGCACGCTTATAGTTACCATCTTTTAGGATTGCCGAGAAATTGCCATAATGAAATCGGCCCGGCTTCTAAAGGTAGAAGTGAAGAAGCCAAGAGACAGTACAAGCACGACATTGCTGCTGTTTTTCATCGAGTGCTAGATGCAATGAAATCAGGCGGACACCTAGTCGTAGTTGCGCACGACCGAGCCAATCTCTATTCTGATATAGCGAACAGTATCGGAGTGGAGGTAGAGGATATTGTTAGGAGACATGTTAATCGCCGCACGGGTAGACGTGCTGGCAGTTTTTTTGAATCAGTATATATTTGGAGGAAACGATGAATATGTTGAGGAATTTTAAAAATGGCCGATTCCAATAAAATGAAGGATTCGATCCAATCTGTTATAAAAGAAATGATGGATAGGGTCATGAATAAGGTTCTCATAACAGATCCCTTCATAAAGGAGCAACACCATGCAAAAAAACCTCTTTATGCTGCACTCGTTCCAGACGAGATATTCAAAAGTTCACACTTCGAAAGAAGATTCGTAACTCCATTTGGCAGTGCATGGGAGAAGCTTGCTATAGTAGCGGCTAATGAGGGATTGGGATGTGGGATTAAAAGTCATTCAATTCATGGAACAGTCAAGGCTGAGAGGCTGAGACGCATTACAGAAATTCTTAATGCTCTTGAACACGGGGGGCGTGTAAAAGATAGGAGGAGGCCAGATTGGAATACAGAGCTTCCGTACGTTTTGGAAGGAGGCGGTGAGGATATTCCTGTAACTGTGATTTGTGACGTCTATGCGGAGGACAAAGAAAAAGGTAAAAAATATGCTTTTGAGCTTAAAGCTCCTCTTCCCAATAGCGATCAAACTAAGGTTAGTAAGGAGAAAATATTCAAGCTGTACAGCATGGTACCATCACAAGTAGACGAAGCCTACTATGCTTTGCCATACAATCCCTACGGGCGTAGAGAAGATTACAACTGGAGTTTCCCAGCCAGGTGGTTTAATATGAAGGAGGATAATGTAGTTCTAATAGGTGATGAATTCTGGGAAAAGATAGGGGGATTAGGTACCTATCAATCATTCATTGAAGCAGTAAACGAAATCGGACAAGAATATAGAGACAGGATATATAGAGAATTTCTCGGTATTGAACCCCCCGAGGAAGAAGGATTGCAACTTTAACACTTCCTATTTTTCATGCTAAGAAAAAACTAGGTAATAAACTAAGAATAAAAGCTAGGAACAGGAACCCGGCGGCTGGCCAATAAAGTAATTTGAATACATATTAACTTTTTGGAAGCAATAAAAATGGCACGAAAGAATGAAGCTGCTGATTGGTTAATTAGAGGTTATTCAATTCCAGAGATCGCCATGAAAATGGGTATTTCACCTATTTCAGTAAAGCTGTATCTATGTACGGTGGTTGGAGAGGGAAAAATTCAACGTTCCGATATATTTTTCAGTATTTCACCTAACAAGAGAAAAGCAATTGAAGAAATTGTAGGAAATTCTCAGGAATATCAAACTTGGGAAATTCAGAAAATTCTCGAAAATAATGGCTATGTAGTGTGTAAAGAAGAATTAGATATTTTTTTGATGTTGCGGGAAAAAGATGCTTTGCTTGGTGATATGTATGAGTATATCAGGAAAATTGAGCTAACATTACATGATATGCTCAAAAAAGTATTTGTTGCAGAATTTGGTGGAGACTGGTGGCGTAAGGGTGTTCCTTTGAGTATTCGTAAAGAATGTGTTGCCCGAAAAGAAGAAGATGAAGAGCCAGTAAAAGATCCTTATTGCTATACTACGTTTATTAACTTGAGTGTTATTATTGAAAGAAACTGGAAAATATTTAGCTTAGTGCTACCTCCAAAACTTACAATCAACAAAAAAACACTGCTTAAAGAATTTGGAAAAATTAACAATATCCGTAATAGGGTTATGCATCCAGTAAAAACGCGTGAGCTCACAGAAGAAGAATTTTATTTCGTACACGATTTTCATAAGAAAATTGAACGTAGCAAGTGGCAACCTCCCCCAACCAATGTCAACGAAAACACAGAATCCTAAGAACATCAGTATCGACGAAGCAATCGACGCCCACGGCGCCTGGCCAGATGCGTTTAACACATGATGTTAAGAAATCGAGATTGTTTATATGACCTTAAAAGAGATAAAACAACAAAAAAAAGAACTAACGAAGATATTGCAAAATGACTCTGCCGAGCAGAGGGTTATAGATCTTGTGAAGCTTGCCCAACAAGTTGGAGCGAGTACTCTAAGGATGGGACGAACCACAGCCGACGTTAACGAAGTCCCCCAAAATATTATAACTGAGAGTGAAATCGTGCAGAATATAAATATGGCGTTGCAGACTGCCTCGATGCTTGTAATGAGCAAAGCCGCTATTTGTGCTGCTATAACTGCCGTGATAAGTGCATTAGCGGCATGGGCCGCGGTCTTCGCGAATTTTTTGCGAAGTTATTCAGCGAAACCATAAGAATCATGCAGCAAATTGATGAAACAATCGACACCCACGTCGGCTGGCCAATAAAATAAAAAAAAGGGAAGAAGAATGGCAAAAGCAAAAAAAACAAAAAGAAAATCAAGAGCAATAGTCCAAGGTCATTTGGAAAGAATTAACAGTCAAGTTTTCGATAACTACCGAGATCAAATAACCGAGTTGATTGGTAAGAACCATGGTGTTTATGCTCTTTACCGACGAAATAAGCTTTACTATATAGGTTTGGCAGCTGACTTAAAAGGACGTATAAGAACACATCTGAAAGACCGCCATAAAGGTAAATGGGACCATTTTAGCCTTTATATAATTCGCAAGGAAGATCACATAAGAGAGGTTGAGTCACTATTAGCAAGAATAGCAAAACCACCAGGCAATAAACAAATGGGCAAATTAGGCAGGTCAAGAAACCTTTTGCCATTTTTGAAACAGATTGTAACTTCGAAAGTCAAGCATGATATTGAGTTTTTATTTGGAACTCCAAAAGAATTACAAAAAAGAAAAAAGAGAAAAGTAAGGAAGACAAAGGGGCATCGAGCAAAACGTCCTCTTAAAGGTCTCTTTCCAACCGGAAAGATGATCTATCGCAAATACAAAGGTAAAGACTACAAGGCTTGGATCTCTGGTAATGGGAAGATCAAGTACAACGGAAAATGGTATGATAGTCCATCGGTTGTTGGCAGCGTAGTTCGTGGCGGAAAATCGACCAACGGGTGGCGGTTTTGGAAGTACAAAAGCAAATCTGGTGAATTAGTTGAGCTCGCAGTACTGAAAGAATAATCGACACACACGGCGGCTGGCCAATAAAATAGAATTCTTTTATCTCAGCCTGCCCTGAGCATAGTCGAACGGGACTAAAAGAATTCTACCCTGAGCTTGTCGAATGGGTCTATCCTGAGCCCAAATTTTCTAAAATTTTACTTGATAATTAACATTTCCTGTTGTATAATATCTATCAAACTAAATATTGGAACTTTGATACACGCAAAAATAAGTTCAAATTCAAGGGAAACCACGAACTATGGAGCCTGTCCTGAGCAAACCCGTCCTGAGTTCTATCGAAGGAGCCGAAGGAAACAATGAACTACTCAAAAGCATCGAGAATCAAACTTTAGCTCACTTTAGGCACTTTAGCTCACTTTTCACTAACTTTTCCTCTACAACTGTAGAGAGCGCACTACAAATCGCTCATTTTATGCAAAACAAACCCAATTTCCAAAAAGCCCAAATGAACGTAAGCCGAGTATTAACAAAGGATTACGAAGATGAGACACTTGGTCAACGCGGGAAAAACAAACCCAATTCAAAGCCAATTCAAAGCCAATCAAACCCAATTAAAGCCAATAAAATGCCAAAACAAACCCAATACAAACCCAAAACAAACCCAATTTCAAAGGCAAAAAATGCTGATTCCGTGTCCTGTCGGCGAGTGCCCGGCTGTTGTGGGCTTTTAGAAAAGTGTCATTTTTAAGAAAGGCGGACAATTTAGATGATAGGGATTTATGAATGATTGTTTCGAGGCAATATTACTACTGCGGGTATATCGCTGTTCTATAGCGAGCCTGGATGTCTTTTTAGTTTCTGGGTGAGCGTCTATTTCCGACGGGCTTTTGTCTACGTGACCGCATCATACCAATTGTGCGTTGCGTTCTGCCTCTTTTTGGGACATCTCTGATTTCAAACCTACTTTTTTTTGCATTTCCTTTAGAAGCAGGTTTTTTTCCTGGCTTGCCTTCCAATCGCAACAAAGCGCTTTTGCATACGCTTCTGGTGTCACTGCTACGGTATTTGAGCCCCTGCTGTAAAACCTCCAGGGCCATTTTCTTCATTCTGCCGCGCATGTTTCGGAGGCCGTACGCCGCCGCGTTTTTTGTGGTTATGTGAGAATTGCTAAACAAAGCCGCTTTTAAGATTTCTAACCCATCTTCCTGCATCCATGACAGGTTAAAAGCGGCCTGCCGTCTATTCGAGGCGTTGGATGAATATAACTGATCCCGCAGCTTCTCAAGAAGCCTTATTGACGCCTCGTCCTTTTCTCGGCCTGAAAGTTTTCTTTTTTCTATCTCCATATAGCCTCCCCTTAACTTATCGGCAAGTGCAAGCAAATTGCTGAAGCTGTTTTTGTTTCTCCTGATAAGCAGAATAAAATTGTCTTTCTATGTTATCCTGCCAAATAATTAAAAAATCCCCTATCTTATCAATCACGCGGAGGTTCTATCCTCAGTACACTCCGGGCCCCGATACTGTCACCTCCCTCATTTCCTCCTACGCAAAGCCAGATCCCTTTGTCTTACTAAACATACATAGGCACTGCGTTACACAGGATTAGTGCCATACTCCTGTTGGGCCATTACTTAAAACCCTGCTTTCCAGTCTACCTGATATTCTAATAATAGATAGTTGAATTGTCAAACGATTTACTTAAAGTGGTCGATTTTAGGCAAGAATCCACCGTAATTGTATGTAAAATAAGCTGTTACGTTGTATTTCAAAATGTAATTTTTTCATAAAAAATTATTTTGTGGTATTTTTCGGGTCATACGCAGCAAACAAATCGGCGAATCCAAGTGGATTGTTTGGAAAAAACAATGCTTTCGTAATGTCACCGCCTCCTCGTCCCACATCCAGCACCAAAAGAGTTCCGGACTTCGACGGTGAGCTCAGTCGAACCGCTCACGCCGTTTTGGTGCGGGACAATTGGTGCGTGGCAAGCCGAGCAGTAAGAGTGTGGATGGCCCGGGGATTAGATATAATTATGTTACTTCTGATTAGCGAGCTTCCAGACCCTAACTGTCCCATCACGGCTGCTTGAGACTATTCGTCTTCCATCCAGGCTGAACAAAACTGAAAAGACCATATCCTCATGCCCATGCAGGGTCATTATTTCCAATCCCTTAGCCGTATCCCAAATCTTTACCGTCTTGTCTAATCCAGCTGAAGCTATCCGCCCACCAGAGGGGCTAAAGGCCACAGAGTAGACCCGACCTTCGTGTCCTGAGATGCTCTTGATTTCAGAGCCATTCTTAGAGTCCCACAATTGAATAGTTCCATCATGATGTCCAGAGGCAATCTGGCTGCCATCTGGACTAAAGGTCAGATACCCCGGGCACTTAATCGGCCCATGAAGCGTTGCTATTTTCTCTCCACTGACCATATCCCTTATCGAACTTCCTGTTACAAACCGTTTTCTGTCTGGGCTGCAAGCTACGGAAGATAATACACATGACCCTTTGTCATGGAATTGCATCATTAGCTTGCCACTGGCAGCGTTCCATATCTTGATGACGCCGCCTCTGACAGTATCAACTCCCACGAGATACTTGCCATCCGAGCTGAAAGCTGCGGCGGTACAGGAGTCCTTTGAGTTCTCCAACTTTATCCGCTCAGAACCAGTTTCTGAGTCACACAGCTTTATTTTCTGGTCGTAGGAACCAGAATTGTGACCAACTGCTGCAAAGCTGCGACCATCAGGACTAAAGACTACGCGTCTGACTCCAGGGCTAAGACACTGATACAATGAAAGTTTTTCGACATTAGTTTCCAAATCCCATATTTTAACTATTCCACGAGAGCTTCCAGCGATGAGATACTTTCCGTCAGGACTAATGTCCAACGAGAAGACGGCGCCAAGATTACGACTAAGGATTCTCATTTTCACATCTGTTGGACCCTCCACGGTGTCCCATACCTGCATTTGCTTTTCGATGCAGGCCCTCTCTTTCTCAGAGGCACAACTTGACAGCAAGAGCAAAGCTAAGGAAATAATGTTAAAAAAACGAGTCGTTCGAAATCTGTATTTTCTCATATTACATCTCTCACCACTGATACAGCGACCAAACAAATACAATTCTATGCTTCTCGGGGCTAAAAAATCAAGCGGAAATAGAGTCGATTTTTTTTGTATTTCGTCCTTCTCACCATCACCGCACCAAAGCCGCATATCAGACAGGAGCGGAGAGGGGGCTTCTGGGCGTAGTGTTGTTTTGCCAAAATCCGAAGGAAAAATTTGGCCTGTTTTTCGAAAAATAAATTGATTGGGAAATCCTATTTAGTCAACACCAAATCTGGCCGATAAAATTGTCAGGGTGCGACATGATAACAGAAAACCTGACCATACAAGGGCTACACATTATCTCCTTGGCGCTAACACCAATTGAGTGGTGGGAAGCTGCTAAGCGTTATTTTACCACTGCCTCCGCAGCCGAGACGTGGTTAACAGTATTCGAGGTGGTTGTTCTAATCATATCGGTCATACTTCTGTTCCTGGTAATCGCCAAGAACAGACATTTTGAGCATCGCCTTAAACAGAAAATCGACGAAATCAAACGAGAACCGGTAGATGTCCTGGAAGACATAACAGACGCGAAACCACCAAGGAAGAAAATCCCAGGCTTTAATCCTCAAGAAATGAAAGCCTTGAGTAAGTTAGCCAATCGCCTACGGTAACAATGGTTCTGACTACCCTCAAGACGAGAACGGCGATTCTACGGGCGTAAAACTTCTCTGAGAGATTCTGTGGGTGTGGGCTATCTTAACCGCGTTTTCTTCTCACCATCACCGCACCAAGGCCGAGCAGTGAGAGCGTGCAGGATTAATACTCTACAATGCTCGATTGAAGCCAGTTTCCGGCAAAGGCAGCGAAATCTGCCATATCGACTATCCCGTCGCCGTTGAAGTCTGCCTTGTTAAGAGGCTTATGCTTGCCACGAATAATAACACAATCGCTTCCCTCTATACGTGTTTCATCCGACAACACAGCGGTAAGCTCCAACACCAATTCATCACCATGGTCGACCTCACCTATCGCCTCCACAATCCTTTGCGTTTCGAATTTGAGTGTCAGGTCAAGGAACCCATCAGGGCCTTCTGTAGAACATTCACACTCATTACTGTCTGATACTGGTGTAGCTACATCTTCAAAGCTGCTTCGGATTGGTGCAACACCAGCCAGGCGAATAGAAGCTGCGTCAATACTGCTTACGTCAAAATCTTCCGACCCTAAGACGGCCACAGGCAGAACGCCGCGGCTTTTTACATTAAGCGGATTGGGACAAGAGCCAGGTTTGATGTCTATAGTGACCGGTATCGGTTTCAGAAACGGTCTTAGGAAAGGATATGTTTCATTTTCAATAATATCCCAAACCTCAACAAAATCCCAGCTTACGAAAGTGGCCTGCCGCATCATTTTTGCTGTGGTTTTGCCGATTCCGCCTTTACTTGACGTTCTGCCGGATGTATTAATATCCCAGTAACTATCGTAAGTAACACCGCCATTGAAGTTATAGCCGATTAAGCCACCACCTCCGCCCGTCACTCGTCCAGTTGAGTAACATCTTTTAACATATCCGCCTTCCGGATAGCAATTATCGCCGACTAATCCGCCGACTTTATGGTAACCTTTTACATTTCCTGTTGAATAACAATCAATAATGACAGAACCGTGGCCGTTATAGCCTGACAATCCACCGACCTGCCATGCACCGCTTGTAACATCTGCGATTGAGTAACACTGTAAAATTGAACTATCTTCGCTACTTCTCCCAACGAGTCCGCCGACCCTACTATTTACACTCCCAGACTCAATACCCGTAACATTGCCGCTGGACCAGCAATGAGAAATCTTTGCACCACCACTGTAGCCGACTAAAGTACCAACATCACTGTAACCGGTTATTTCAGCATCAGCTAAGCCGACATTTCCTATCTCTGCGCTCTCACGCAGAAGGCCAAATAAGGCAACGAAGTCGGTTGACGGCTTATGAATGAATAATCCTGTGATAATGTGTCCCAATCCGTCAAGTGTACCTGTAAAGCCTGTTGTAATATTTCCAACAGGTTCAAATCCTTCGCCGCCATTCCAGCTTGACGTGGCAGAGGCATCTATATCACCGCCTAACACATAGTAAGCACTTAATTTATCCTGCATTTCCTGAAGCTGCTGGACAGTTGTGATCACGTAAGGTTCTGGTTCTGTTCCTGAGCCGATCCCGCTAAAGGCCCATGCTGACCCGCACAGCCCCAAAACAACCAGCACCGCCATTGCCGATACAAGAATTGATTTGCTTCTCATTTTTTTCCCCTCTTGAAATATTATTATTTTTCCGTCCACAAAAAAGGGCACTACTACATTTAAGCCCCGCAAATCCATTGCAGCTTATTTTCTATCTTCGTTACTTTTCTTCATCAGTGAAAGTGCCATAATTGTATGTTTTCAGCGAAGAAGGTCAAGGGAAAAATAAAGCAAATTCTTTTAGACGGGATAACAGGACCTACCTCTCGACTGAGCTCGGGACATGCTTGAAAAGCAGGCAATTATTAACGGATTATTTTCCACAGAGAAATGGTGGTCACGGCCCACGAATCGGCCCTTGGTTGGCAAGTTCACGTAAGTCCTGCAATGACAAAGAGGACCAGAGTTTTTCGGGGGGACAGGCGCCCACAGGTGCAACCGAACTTTTCCGCAATTATCTGAGACGCTGTTGCTGGTGCTACGGGCTTAGTAGTATGGGTTTTCATACCAGATGACACCCAATCCTGTACTACCACTATACTCATCTTCTTCACAGGTTAATACGTCAAGGTCGCCGTCGCCATCCAAGTCCAGCAATTCAATCCGGTCATATTTAATCCCAAGCTCATCGCCGCTGATATCATGGTGTATCCACGTCTGGTCGTTTACGTCATTTGGATATGACAGCCAGCCCGCCCCATATTTGCCATCAGCGCTTGTACAAGTAAAAACGATATCCTGTCGGCCATCTTTATCGATATCGGCGACGGCAACGCCTTTTGTGACTCCAGTATTAATGGTGTGGTTAATGTCGTGCCGCTGCCATAGCAGCCCGTTTGGGTCGAGGCGTCGAAAATACAGCACGCCCGGGTCAATGGCGACGACGACATCATCCAGGCCGTCCTGGTCTAAATCGGCTATCTTCATAAACTTAGGTTCCTGTTCGGTGTTGGCGATGAAATGATTTGTCCAGGGCAGATACAGGTCGGGCCCCGGGCCTGGATTTTCAAGCCAGCGGCATCCCTGCGTTGCCGGTACTTTTCTGTCAGAGACGACGACGTCAAGGTCGCCATCACCATCCATATCACAGGTGATAAGAGACATAATCCATCTGGCATCAGAAATCTTATGATATTGAAAGTCAGCGAGAGAACGAGGATTGGCCGGAGCTTCGAACCAACCAACCTCCCCGCTGGTGTCTTTGGTGCCGGCTACAATGTCGATGCCATTTATGCCGTCTACCTGCATAGCAGCGCAGAAATACCATCGGATTAGGCCATCGGACTCAGGGATGACTTCTGTCTGCCAACTGTCGGGATCCAAATAGTCATTTGCATCAGCCGGTGCCCAGTTTACTAATAGCTTTTTTGTGTCACCCTCGCAAGAGCTGACAACATCAACAGCACCATCATTGTCAAGGTCAACGAATACGGCGTCTTCGACATTTGGTGTTTGTCCTACGGTAACTGCCGGCCATCGCTGGTTCGCGTCTTCGTATCCAGGATGGAGATAGACTCTCGTAATCCCCCCCTCCTCCCAACCGGTAGTTATATCCATAAGGCCGTCATTATTGATGTCTGCCAGCTTTACTCCATCGGCACCACTTGAAGAATCATCAATTATATTAAGTATCCAGGGACCAGCCACGAGGTTTGAGTCAAGCCAGCCGGATGCTATTCTCGCAAAATCAGCAAAATTAACTATGTCATCATTGTTCAGGTCAGTGGAATTAGCGTCAGAGGCGAGCCAGTCAGATGCGATGAGCCCTAAATCTTCCATATTAATCTCACAATCACCGTTGATATCGTTTTCGACTGGGCCGGTACACATAGGCTGTAAACCGGCGTCGACAAAACAGTCGCCGGTAAGGTCAGCCGATGGACAATCAGCAAGGGCAAAGACACTTGAAATTATAAACACAATAAAAGAAATAAGAATAGCTATATTTTTCCACCACATGGTTTGTTCCTCCTGATTATAGCCTCAATTTGGTGCTTATATCGGCTCAGCAAAGCCGCTGGGCTCCTTCTCCCGTACAATATCAAATCTGTTTGAAAAATACAAGCTTTTTAGCGTTTCTTTCTTATCATCCCCAACCCAAAAAGCACGACGCTATATCGTGCGACTTTAGAGACCGTAAATCCGTTGCAACGCTATTTCTCCGTACATTGATTTTCTCCATCGGCGAAAGTAAGGCAATTGTATTTTTTTGCGGAGAAAGTCAAGTGGAAAAAAGCAAATTCTTTTAGACGGGATAACAGGACCTACTCCTCGACTGAGCTCGGGACATGCTTGAAAAGCAGGCAAGGAACAACGGATTATTTTCCACAGGGAAATGATGGACACGGCTACACAACCTAACTGCGCGGGCACAGGCCTCGCAGGAATGACAGATGATGAGTGATTGCCATCCCCAAGCCCTTTGGGCTTGAGGCTGCCACCCCGTCTAAGAGACAAAGCCCACGTGAAACGTGGGGCTAAATAATAGACCCCTCGACTCCGCTCGGGGTGACGAATGGAAATTGAGTTGGTAAATATGGGTACATGCTTGTGGCAGGTCAACGCCAGGAATTCGGACGGACGGTATCTCTTATTACATTAGCTATGCGGCTTGCTCTTCGGCTGCCCTGCTCCGGGCCCCATACAGCCGCGGTTCCGCGTCCTGAGCGCCTTCGGCTCCCACGGCCGTAAATCCCCCCATTTAGAGCCATTCGGCCTCTTCCGCCCGCATACACTCCCATCGGCCAACCTCCGCCGAGGCCGGGCGCAAAGCCAAAACGAGCAGGCCTCGCCAACAGGTCGCTAATGTCATAAACCCGGGTTATCATTTTGGCAGGTAAAGAATCTTTTGTTGCGATGATAATTACTCCATGCTCAACTACATAGCCCAGCTCGGCAAAGCTGCCGGAAACCGCCATCAACAAAATCTCCAGGCCCGTACGCAGCCGAATCCTGGGGACACCGTCAATTCTGATGGGCGTGTCCCGCTCGATATTCGCATTTTCACTCAAGTCCCTCCACAACACGACTATCCTCAATGGAGGCTCGGCTGAATTGCTCAAGAGGTCAATCGCCTCGCTAAAAGGCGTATCGAGCGTAAGAGAGGAAAGGTCAACAGACTGCTGTAATTGATTGTAAACAGTCGTGTTACGCAGGCGGATTCTCGCAGCTCTGCTATGCGCGTATTTCGGTGAAACTTTTACCGACTTCTTTTGATAACTGTTTTTCCCAGCCGCCAAAGCTCCGGTATTGCAGAAGCCTAACGCGTAAAAGGCCAACATGATTGCAATTGAAAGCCAGATATTTTTCACATTTGCCATTATACACCTTTCCATAGGTTTTGTCTACTGCTGTTCACGCTCCATGATATAAATATTTGCAAACTGAATGGGGTCGCCATGATGCTGCAGCGCTATAGGCCCACGTTTTGGAATTCCCGGAAGGCGAGCATTTCGAATCACAGTTTTTCCATTTAGTACGACGGTAACACGGTCACCGATAGCTGTAATCTCGAAGCGGTTCCATCGGCCGATGGGATTGTCGGCATTGAGGATTGGCGTTGCAGCCTTTCGCACTTCCGGCGGCATATTTTTGTCCGTTCGATAGCCCCAGATTTCACCAGAGCCGACCGGCCAGTTCCAGATATTTATCTGGCTCTTGGAACTGCCGCGCAGGTAAATACCACTATCACCTGCGTCCTGCACGGTAGCGGTCAGTCCTTTTCCGTTCGAGTCGGCGGCCTGTGAGCCATCGGGCAGAATCACGGGTACAGCTTCGTTTTTCGGTTTGGCTGGAAGCCGCCAATCGACGATGAGGGTGAAGTTTCCGAATTCCTCTTGTGTCCACAAGTTTTTATCCTGTGCTTCGCTTTTGCCATCGTAATCCAGGACCCAATTCTTTGCCCGCCAATGTCCCTGGTGGCCCCTGGCCTGCTTGAAGCCTCGAAGGTCCAGGCCATTATAAAGGGAGCGAAAGCCACTTTCTTTCTTTGCAACCTCGTCAGGAGGCGGATTTGAGCTGGGCAGCTCGCGAATACGAATGTTGCGGAAGTGGACCTCGCTTCCTTCGGCTTCAAGACAGATATATCCTTTGCGCGGCTTTAATTGAGAGCCGCGAGTGACCACTTTGCCATTAACGGCAAGGGCGACTGCTCCATCTTTACTCTCAAGACGATAATGGTTCCATTGGCCGGCTGGTTTGCATCGCCGTTCACTTGGCAGAGAGCGCATCCAGCCTGTCGGATGAGGCTTATCCGGTTTCATAGTAGCGCCGTGGATGGCAAATACATCACCATGGCTTGTATAATTTTCTGTGTTGCGCCCATCAAGAATTTGCACCTCGATGGAACGTGTGAACGGCTGGCCCGGAGCGGTGAAAGGGTCGGAATGAATAAATAAACCGGCGTTGCCTTTCTCTTTCATGTGACGCCATTCCAGCTCGATGACATAATTTTCGTATTGCCTTTTGGTCCGCAGGACGCCGGTTGGGATACCGGTGCAGACGACCATCCCATCCCGGACGGTCCAGGTTTCCGGCGCGCAATTGACATTTACCCAGCCGTCAAGATTTTTTCCATTGAATAAAGGCACAAACTCCATACCAGCCCCATCCAATTCCTTTATCATAATATTTCGCAGGGTGATATTTCCGTTTAGGTTTTGAAAGCCGATGTGTCCTTTAAGCGGACGTTTGGCCAGAGCCGGGCCTTTTTGCTGCCGAGCTTTTGTTTCGCGGGAGAGGTCGGCGTCGATTATCTTTTCGCCGTTGAGCACGATTGTCACCCGGCTGCCGCGGGCCGTAATCTGCCATGAGTTCCACTGGCCGACCGGGTTGGTGGCAACCTTGCTCGGGGCAATCTCATCGTAAATCGAGCCGGTACACTGCTCAGTCCTGGCGCTGCCACCGTAATAGACCCGATCATCCACTACCTGAATCTCCATTGCGGTATAGGCGGGGTCTCCCTGAGGGGGAAAGCGCAATCCAATGCCGCCGTTGCTGCCACGGGTTACCTTGGTGTCGAGCTTCAAGACGAAGTCGCTGTATTCTTTTGTCGACCTAATCCAAGTGCGTTTGTTCAGGCCGTAGAGAACGCCGCCTTCTATCTTCCACGGTGTACCGCTGACCCTCTGCGGCGTGGCCACATCCGACCAGTCGCTGACCTTCCAGCCGGCCAGGCTGTCGCCGCCGAATAAAGGCGCAAAACCTTCGTCTGCGGCCAGCAGGATTTTGGCGTTACCTGCAACTATAGCGTATCCAATCACGCCAATCAGAAAGACAAAATGTAATCGTCTCATCGTAAAACCTCCCTTATAAATGTTTGTTAAGTCTACTGCAAGGATGCATCTGTACATCCTTCTTATTTCTTATTCCGGTAGTCGGTTACAAGGTCTCCAAACGGCGCAAGCAGCTTATATTTGTTCCTCCATGTTGTATACATAATTCCACACGCCCCGGGGGTATGCTCTAAGGCTTCAAGCCATCCTCTGGGATTGTCAAGGTTATCGCCATCATAATAAGCGCCCGCTAAAGTTTTGAAACCCAAAGAAGAGAAAAACTTAAGACTCTCAATGCGCTTTCTGTAATACCAGCAAACGATGACGAGGTCTTTGGGTACGTAGTTCCAGGAGCCTGCAAAGTCACCTTCAACGAGGTAGTAATTGTCATGAGCATTGTGGTTTGGGTCAAGCATGTCCGACCATATAAGAACCTCGGCATCCGGATTCACCTCGCGGATTATCTCGACCTGTTTCGTTACACAGTCCCCGAGTATCTGCGCCATTGTCATTTTGCGTTTTTTGCATGCCCGGCACGTTCCTCCGGCCCTTATCTCGTCCATGCTGAGCAGATACCTGGCCGGCGCAAGGTGCTCATGTATGAGTTTCGCCTGGTTTTTCCAAATTTCATAAACTTTTGGTTCCGACATGCAGGCAGTAACCTGACCTCTGTTTATTGCCATTCCATGGTAGTAGGTGACTCTTAAATGCTCACCATTCTTAATTGTGCCTGCCGGAAGTATCTTTATCGCCGGAGGGTCATGATCGAATCTGAAGTTCAGTCTCTGGTCTGTTATCGCAGCGAAATCCTTACCTTCCTTATAAATCATTCCTGTCTCTTCGCTTCTAACCGTTACAGGCGTTCCGGGCCGTCTTATAACATTAAGAAGCCCAACTTCTTCGACCTGGAGGTCATCAATCCAGAAGCGGCCTGATTTGCCTCCCCAAACACCCAGATATACCCTGACTCTGTCGTAGTTAAGACTGTTGAAACCCATAACGACATTTCGCCAGTTGGTGGTTGATGGGACAGTTGGGTCCCAGGGGGCGAGATTACGTCCATCAGGGCTTAAAACAGATATACGGAAGGAGCCTTCGGGCTCAAGCTGCTCGGTCCTGACCCAACAGCTTATTCTATAACAACGGTGCGGATGGACTTTGAGCTCCTGCATCACTCTTGCGTGTCCGTGTTCGTACTTACCGAAATTCTCAAATCTCAGGGATGCTTTTGGGCTTTTGAAAATCCTTCTGTCCCTAAACGAGACCTCGCCTGGTCTATCGTGGAATCTGTATCCCGTAAGACGGTTCCCGTCGTATTTCTCAAAGCCTGCGTTTTGAACCTTAACGGCAGGGTCGGGGACCAGATGAGCCTGGCCGCTTTCCACAACAAACAGAGCATCTTTGACAAGAATTCCCGCTGATAAGTTCCTGTCTTGAGCGAGGATGGAACCTCCATATCCAACAGAAAATACTATCGGGATTATCTCAATGTTGGACTGCCTGCAGATTTGCGCGACCTCGCTAAGCCTTTCGAAGTAATGCCGGGGTCGGCGGTCGAGCCTGTCAAGTCCTGCGGCAAGAACCATACCATTTAGACCGTGCTCAGAAGCGGTCCTGACTATGCTCTTTATATCCACTACATCGCTGTCTCTGTTCAGTGACCTTGAGACATAGACCCAGCGATTCGGATAATCTTTGCCTTGACATAGCGAACAGAGCAAAGTCAGGAACAATGTAAGCGTCAAACATCTCATTACGTTGACCATTGGTCGCATTTTTTCCTAATGAATTACGAATCCATATAATACCCGAATCGAACGCCTGATGTCAACAGTTTTTTGCGAAACCCGACATGGCACTTCGCAGAGTAAGAGAGCACTCGGCTTTTTGCTTCGCGCAGGGCAAAGTTATTTACTTTGCACAGCTTAATCCACCACTATCAGTTCGTAATAATTTCCTACTTGGCCTTATCGGAGAAGATTGGGATAAGCACAACGTTGCGATATTCTACGCGGCTGCCAGAAGCCTCAAAACCGATCTTTCCAGGCATTTGCTCACAACCCGTTCCCGTGGCTCGAAGGACGCCGTTAACCCTGACCTCAAGCTGTCCTTTATTCAACACGATCTCACATTCATTCCAGAACCTCTCAGGCATCCGTCTAAACGGCACAGCAGGCCTGTGCCATTTGCGCAGCTCCAGTAGGAAGTTTGCGTCAGGTCCAACCTGATCGAAATCGTCGCCTTTGCCGTAGATACGGATACCCTTTGGGTGGGTCCGGCCCGAATCCGCGAAGCGCAATAGTACTGCGGCTTCCTGCTCGCCTCGCTTGCGATATTGAAATCGCAGCACATAGTGAGTGTAATCGTCCTTTGTGCGGATGTTTGGGGTGGGGTGTCTCTGAGACCCGCCCTTGTTTACAAGCACACCGTCTTCTACGCTCCATTGGTTTTCGGCTTCGTCGCCGGCAAAGGTCCAGCCGGTAAAGTCCTGGCCGTTGAACAAAGCTTTGGCTTGCACGAAGTTTGTTTTTAACTTCCTGATGCGAATGTCTTTGAACTCATTTAGAAACGGCCCGCGGCCGGAGTGAACCTGCAACCCGAGCACGCCTTCCCGACGTGCTTCACGGCTGTTGTCAATGAACTCGACTACGGGGTAGCCGTTGATTCTGTGCAAGATGTGCGAGCCACGGGCGATGACCGTAAACTCATTCCACTGCTTCGGCTTGTAGTAGCCGGACTTGTAAAGGACGTCTTTATCTACGACCGAGCCGACAGTCTTTGTAACGTTCTCGTCGCCGCTGACCACGACAAACTGGCTGGGTTGTGCACCGGTTTTTCCCCAGTTATACAAGCTGCCCATCCACCCTTTGGCGATGTCGTGCTGATATCCGCGTATGGTCCATTTCAAGTCTTCACCGTTTCTGTCTGTAAGTACAGGCTCAGCGCGGTAATCAATGCCCGAATTGCCCACAGTTGAACGAAGCTTCACGTGCAGCTCAAAGTCGCGGACCTTTCCGCCCTGCCAGAGCAGGTACGAGTGATTTTTCACGGGAATCCCCGGATTTACCTGTGCAACGACGACGCCATCCTTTACAGACCAAAAACGCGGTTCGCCATCCCATCCGGTCAGGTCCCTTCCGTTGAAGATTGGAACGAATCCTGCTTTGCTCCGGTCCGCTCCTACTTTGTCACTTTCAACAGCTCGCCCACAATTGGCGGATAATACCAACATTATTATAGAGGTAACAATGACGAATCTGCGCAACATGATTGTCTCCTGAGCACACATAAGCTAAACAACCCCGCAATAAATTGCGTGGCTAATTACCCTGGATTCCTGCCCCCCCAATTAGGTAGGGGCACGTTTCGCAGGAATGACAACAAAGCGTCGCCGTGCTGCCGACGGCTAAACGACTTGCCAGTCTCGGAGCCAGGCGTATTCCTTCGGCAACACAGCCCATCGCTCGTCCGTCATTCGTTCAAGCCATTCTTTGTCCGCCGCCGTCTGCCCAAACGGGCGCGTGTACGAAGCCCTTGCAGCATTCTCGACCTCGTAAACCGTCGACAACCCCGGCATAACGGATGTAACGGCATCGTTGAGATTCAGGATGCACTGAAGGGTGAGCCTGACCAGGTCGTGGTCTTCCTTACTGCCTGCGCCCAACTTTGGTTTATCATTGCTCTTTAAGAGCCTGACGCCGAAGAAGGGTTTTATGGTAATCAGACCCACATCCTGTTCGGTGAGCGACTGGAATATGCTCTTGTGCTCGAGGCCGTAGCCTGCGTCGACCTCTTTAATATTGTCCTTAGTTGGAGGCTTGCCTCTCTCCTGAGTTTTAGCTGTGCAGGGGAAAATGAACATCTCAACCTCGGGGAATTTTTCAATGACATGCTGTGCCCAGGGACGGCTGTGAGATGAGATGCCGAGGTGCATTACCTTTCCCTCCTTGTGGAGCTTCCGGAAGGCCTCTATGCAAACCAGCACATCGGCGTCCGTGTTGGTTCCGTCCATCTTGGCCTGAATCCGCCAGATGTCAAGGTAATCGGTCCCGATGTTACGCAGGCACTCTTCGACGTTGTGGAGCTGGGACTTGACGTTGCAGTACTTGTCGCGTCGCGGACAAAGCTTGGAATCGTCGGCTCCAACAATCATCTTTTCCCGACGGCCCTTCAGTGCCGCGCCGAAGGCGATACATTCTTCCGAGCCGGTAATATCAAGATAGTTCATTCCACAATCTATGGCCTTAGAGACCACTTCGGTACGGTTTTTGGCGATATTATCCGATATGCCGTTTTTTATAAATTTTCCCCACCACCATCCGCCGCTACGGTCCCTCCATGGCGCCCTCCAGTGTCCGCCAAGGCTGACTTCGGATATCATCAGGTTCGTCTTGCCCAGTCGGCGGTAGTGCATCTTAGGGTTGTAATTGAGAATCTTCGATGTATCTATTTTCTTTTTACCGCCCTGTTTTGTAGAGGCGTGTCCCTTGCCGGCCAAAGCACCGGCAATCGTCCCGGCGGTAGTGAGAGAAGCTTTGTGGATAAAGTCGCGTCTGGAAAGTTTATCGTTATTCATAGGTTTGCCCTTTCCAAATTACCTCAACAATTGGCAGATAGCCTTTGCACAGTTCTTTCAACCAATATAATAATATTTTCATCACGCCCTCCACTGGCAAAGTTTCTAAAAGTTCTATGATTGTATACTTTCCAAGCTGAAAGTCAAGGAAAAACAAACGTATTTGGGGGATTAAAAAGGTGGATTAAGGGCCAACAACCTTTTTCGAAAGGAAAAAAAGGGGAGACAAAGGCAATTTTATAGCGAATACTTCGTCACCCTGTCTCCCTGCTGCGATGTGCCTTTATCTTTAAGTGGGCGAAACCGCCCGGACGCACTCGCAACATATATACTACAACACAAATCAAACCGCTCGTCAATAAAATATTACAAAATTGAATTTTTTCTCAACATCAATATACAAGCCGAGCAGGAGCACTAATCAATCTCTATAAGCTGATAATCGGTAGTGCCCAGGCCGATATGCTCCGCGTGCTCAATCTGATAACGAGGGTCAAGCTTATCTTTTCCCAATAACTGAGGTATTGTTTTGCCACTTCTGCTCTGGACGATATCTATTGAAGCCTTGTCCACTGCTACCGGGTCGGTTGAGGCAAATATGCCAATATCATCCACGATTTTGGACATATCCTGCCTGTCGAAACAATCGCAGTCACCGGTAACGGAAATAACAAAATTAAAGAACACTGCCCGGTTTTCCTTGCCCTTTACGACACCAAGCGCATGCTCGGCGATGTTCTTTTGCAGTATCCGGTCCTCAGCACCCCAGTCATATTTGACAGCACCAAACCTGCATACGGCCACGCACTCGCCGCAGCCGATACACTTGTCGCTGTCGATATTTGCCTTGACGTCACCGAGCGTAATTGCTTCAGCCGGGCAGTGGTCGAAACAATCTCCACAAAGCGTGCAATCGTTACTGACGTTTGGCCTCATTGCTGAATGCTGCCTCATTTTGCCCTTTCGGCTTGAACAACCCATTCCAAGCGTTTTCAAGGTGGCCGCTGCACAGGCGGCGGGGTGGCCGGTAAAGTGAGCAACCGAAAGAATCGACTGGCACCTTACGATATCGGATGCAATTAAAACTTCCTTATTCAGCTCACCATCAATTTGTACAGACGTCTCGGACGTGCCGAACAATCCATCGGGAGCAATAAACGGTATTCCAAGGACGGAAATATTAAAACCATGCTCATTTGCCAAAATGGCGTGGTCGATAGCATTGTGCCTTCGGCCTGTGTATAAAGCGCTGGTGTCAGCAATAAACGGTTTGGTTTTGAGCGCAAGCAGCTCCTGCACCAGCCCCTTAATACACGGTGACTTTATATATGTATTGTTGGGCGGCTCGCCAACATGGACTTTGACCGCGGTAAAATCGCCCTGCTTAAAGCAAGTTGCAAAGCCGGCTGCCTTAAACAATTGGCGGGCCTTTTGTGAAATTAGCTCTTGGCCATCACTTATTGCTGTTTTGATGAAAAAAACCTTTGAACTCATAGCAGAAATCCGATAAGAAATCTTTCCATTTTTCATCCAAAAACAATCGCAGCTATTGTACTATTGTTTCCTGCGACTTCAAGCTGCTATTACCTAATCAAAAAGCCGAACTTTGGCATTGACACCAGCGATGCAGCAGTATACTCTTGATTAAAATGTTGAGCAGCATTGCAGGCGATAGTTTAAATGGAAATGTCGGACAAATAATTTAGTTAAGGGAGTGAAATGTTATGAGTATTCGTAGGGTGGTGTTGAAAGCGGTAGTCTATGCGTTGCTGTGTTGTCCACTTGTGTTGGCGGGGCAGGGGTACAAAAATAATCCATTTGTTATCAAGTTGGCTGTTCCAGCGCCCAAGGACTCGGCCGGCGGGATAATCGTAGCGGATATCAACAATGATGGGAAGATGGACTATCTCGTAACCGTACCGGGTCACCTGGCCGTCTACGACAACAACGGCAAGAAGCAATGGATTAAGAAAACCAACATCGTGGTAGGCGGCTCGAGCGAAAACCAGGGCCTGCCGGGCCATTGTGGCCCCGGCGTTGCGGGCGGCGACGTGGACGGCGACGGGAAATGCGAAGTAGTTTTCCTCACCAGGGACTCCATCTTCCACATCGTGGATGGGAAAACGGGAGCAGAAAAAGCCAATGCCAAGCTGCCCCACCCGGAAGGCACCGACTTCTGGGAAGTGGCAATGATTGCCGACTTTCGCGGCACCGGCGGTGATGGTGACATCTTGCTTCAAACCACAAACAATCGCGGCTACCGGATGGGAAAGTTCCTCGCCGCCTATGACATAGACAAGCTCGTAAAGGGTGGCAAGCCGTTGTGGCAAAGCGACAAGTTCGTTTCCTGCGCCCACAACTCCGCCCGTCTTGCCGACATCAACGGTGATGGACGCGACGAGGTGCTCGGGGCGACAATCTTTTCGGCTGACGGGAAGCTTCTGGCCCGCGCTGTGCCCGGGCGATATCATATGGACAGTGTTTTCGTAGCTGATGTTAGAACTGACAAGCCCGGCCTGGAGGTCATCATGCTTGAGGAAGGGTCAAACCAGGTGCAGGTCGTCGGCACGACAGGCCCCATCTGGCGGAGCCATTTTAAGAAGCAGGAGCCACAGAATGCGGCGGTCGGACGATTCAAGAAAGGTTCCGATGAAATCTTCATCTGGTGCCGGTCGCGGTACAATGAACATCAAAAGCCTTTTGTTTTTGATTCGGCAGGTAAGAAAATCTTCGACTACAAGATGGATGATGTTGCTCCGGCCGGCTGGACGGCGAGCGGGGTGGAGATAATTCATACCATCGACTGGACCGGCAAACGTCAGCAGTTGGCCTGTGCAACGGAACGACACATGACCGGAGACGTATGTCTCTTCGAGCCGTTGACGGGCAAGTTCGTGAAACACTTTAAGGAAAAGGCGGACCGGCTGTACGTGGCGGACGTTACCGGTGACTGGCGCGAGGAGATAATCGTTTTGAACGGCAGCGAGCTGCACATATACGCAAACAACAGTCCCAATCCGCGACCAAATCGAAAGCGCTTATGGGCCAATCGAAATTACCGTCGATTGAAACAGTGTTACAACTACTACTCGCCGTAAAGTGGAATTGCATAATAATGCTCGCAGGTAGTACCCTTGCGGCCCCGGACTCGCAAATGCCTGTCTTGAGATACAACTGATGATAAATCGAAGATTGATTTTCGTTGCAATGGTCGTCATAGTCATTGGATTTCACATGACGAGCAGGGCGGCGGATGATTCGAAGATGCAACTGATAGTGGTGACCGCTGACGGGCAAGATTTCGCAGAGCGGGACTCCGGGCGCCCTTATATTCCATTCGGCACAAACTATTACGACCCTCACACGGGGTGGGCGCCGAAAATATGGCGTCAATTTGACGCTGAAAAGGTGCGCGAGCACTTTCTCCTAATGAGCAAACTTGGCGTCAATTGTGCGCGTTTATTTCTTACCGCCGGCAGTTTTCAACCTAATGCTAAAACCGTCGAGGAGAAGTCTCTTAAAAAACTCGACACCCTTGTCAAGATTGGCCGCGAGACAGGGATTCGGCTTATACTTACCGGCCCGGACCACTGGGAGGGCAGCCCATCTTATTGGAGGCCGGACCGTTTCGCCGGCGAAGAGGCTCTG
The DNA here is from genome assembly GCA_013349615.1 of Planctomycetota bacterium. Lineage (GTDB taxonomy): Bacteria > Planctomycetota > Phycisphaerae > Sedimentisphaerales > Anaerobacaceae > CS2-K091. Next base: position 74,384 of record DUZJ01000003.1, read on the forward strand.
CGGGCACTGGAGTACTTCTGGAATACGGTCGGGCAACGGTATAAAGGCGAGCCGGCCATATTTGCCTGGGACCTGCTGAATGAGCCTCACCTGCCATGGTTTATTAAAGAATGGCACGGCCGCTGGAATACCTGGCTGCGGAAAACCTATGGAAACTGGAAAACGCTGAAAGCGGCCTGGGGTGATGAACTGACGGAAAAAGACCAATGGGGTGATGTAGCTGTGCCTGAGAACCGGGCCGATGCAGACAATCCGAGATTACGCGACTTCCAACACTTCCGTGAACACCTGTCTGACGAATGGGTCCGCCGCCAGGTCGAAGCTTTGCGCCGCGCAGACCCAACTCACCTGATTACCGTTGGGTATATCCAATGGTCGTATCCGCTGGTTCGCCCTGGCCGCCCGAGTCGTTACTCAGCGTTCAATCCACACCGTCAGGCCCGCCGGCTCGATTTTGTAACTATTCACTTCTATCCGACTATGGGCGCTCCGTTCGGCTCGGACGAAAATTGGCAAAAGAATCTGGGCTACCTGCAAGCGGTTTTGGCTTACTGCCACACAGGAAAACCGGTGGTCCTTGGCGAATTCGGATGGTATGGCGGCGGCGCGCCCCAGAAGCACCCTTATCTTAGCCAGGCGGAACAAGCTCAGTGGATAAACGCGGAAATCGAGGTCTCACGCCCTCTGGCTGACGGATGGCTGTCGTGGCCCTTCGCGGACTCGCCCAGTTCTACCGATATTAGCCTGTTCGCCGGCCTGGTCAAAGCTGACTTTACTATCAAGGCCTGGGGGCAAAAGTTCAAAGAATTGGCATCTAATCTGTCGGAATTGAAGCAGCCAACACCAAAGCTGCCTCCATTTGATTTCCCAAACGCCCTTACGGCAGGAAACGAAGAGCTTGTCAAAATGCATCAGGGCTATGTAGAAACCGTTAAGGAGGTATCCAGCAACCCTCGTCCGATAAGAGAAGCACGGAGGAGCAAAAAAGGCCGGCAATAATGGACCAAACATAAAGCTGTCTGCCAGAAACCGGCCAAGGATATCAAATTAGATTGTCAAAGAGGCGGCTGAGGACTACAGCTAACTATTTGACCGTGGTGGCATATCCCAAAATGGAGGTTCGTCAAATTGCATTGCGACACGACGCCGGCTTTCACTTATAGTGTCAATACGGCAGACTCGGCCGGTGCGAGTGAGACTATGCGTATCGGAGCGGTCTCTGCCGGAACGTGGGATACTAAAGCGAGTGGTCAACTTTTGGCCCTGATATGGGCAGTTATCGTCGGTATTACAGATAAATGCCATCCCCCTGCTGGAAATGTCAACCATAATCCCCTGAGAAACCGCTGCGTTAAGGTCTTCAGCGAACCTGACAGGCAGTTCATAGTGCATTCTTTGCTCTTTTCTTCGTTCTTTAGCTTTCTTCTTTATTATTAATGTCCTCTAATTTTCGACTTCTATACTATTAGAAATCGGCAAATTTACGAAATTGCTTTAGAATGATTGCTGCCGGAGCATTACCGCAACCAAGCCACAGCGACCAACTTCTGCCGCCCGCCCGCTCTTCACACTGCCCGGAGGTTATCAAACAGCGACTTATGATGCCGGATAAGGCCCTGCCGGGCGGCTCTTTTTTTTGCGAGCCCCGTTAGAAATCTTTCCTTTTCTGTCATATTCGGCTTTTCGGGAATTTCTAACGGGGCGAGCCGGCGGCAAACAAACCCGTGTCCGTTCGCCAAACGACTTTTCCATGTGCCTCAATAGCCAGGAGCAGCTTCCGGATGTAAAAGAGGTCGGCTTTGCACGAGGGAATGTCGAGGAAACGTGTGAGCTTTTCGGCCGGCTCGCGAAGAATCAACGCACGAGCAGCAAAAACCTCCATAGCCATCGTAGGAAACGCGAAAGGACACTCGTTGCGCCACATTGTCTCAACATTCCAGGCCAGGTACCAGGTTGGGCGGTGGTAATCAACGTAAACATCCATCAGGTGTTTATGCGTCTGTAAGGCATAATTTGCACAAAGGCGGCCGATTTCAGGCGTCAGATGTCTCCAACGGCCAAAAATTGAGCGGAGAACCGGCACTTGCGTGATTAGACCGCCGTGCGGGTGGGCAAATTCGTAAGCCAGTCTCTCGCGTAAAGCTCTTCGGGCCGTGACTACACCTTTTTCGACGGCCTCATCATCGTTCATCCGCGCAGCCACTCGACAATAGGCAATCAGGCCTGCCAGATAACCATTGCGGCAGTCTTCGGCCATTTTATTGGGCGGCTGCTCGATGAGTTTACGCAGGAACTTCCAATTACTTTCGATTCCGCTCCAGTCACCGCTCGCATCCGCCCAAAGCCAGAGCGGATACAGCCGGGCCAAGTCACTGCGAACTATATCGTCCCTTACCTGCATCATATTTTCCGGGGGAACATCGTATAGAGAACGGACGGCGCCTACACTCTGGTCGTATCTCCGCCGCCCTACCGGGCCTTCCAGGGGGCCGCCGGTAGAACTCATCCGCGCAGCAATATACTGTTTAACGTCCCGCTGAAGAGCGCCGTCGATATACTTGTAGGCCCGTGCAAGTGTATAAAGGGTTTCAGTAGGTTCAATAAACAGCCGATAGGCCTCGCGGGGATGCTTGCCGACCGGAAAGAGCAGTGGACGCCATTCTTTGGAAATCAGCTCTGTGACGCAGCGCGAAAGCTTTGTCTCAAGAGGAGCCCACTCGCTGCTATCCGTGAATTGGACGGCGGGAACTTCCCAAATGAAGCGGTCGAGTTCGGCATCCGTGATATCGTCAACGAGGCCGGATGCCTGCTGTGTGAGCGGCTGCTGACGCGTGCCCGGAATTTTCCCCGGAAGACTCTCCAGCAGATGATTGAGGCGGCTCATTCCCAGCATGTCCCAGTCCCACGGGAGCTGTTGAACTTTTTTCCATTCACTATCAGTAAGTGTGGCGTTGGGTGGCTCGGAGGCTTTGCCCGCCGGCCGCAAGGAATCCATAGGACTGCCGCCCGCCTGCATTTTGTACGCTATTACAGCCGCTCCGGCGTTGATTTCGTGAGTGGGGATGTAATAGAAGCTATCGCCGGCGATGGAAATGGGCATATCAATTACCGAGCCGCCACCGTAAACAGCGGTGCCGCGAGGCAGCCATTCCTTACCCACAGGAAGAGATTGGCCACGGAAAATGTCCGCCCATATACCAACGGCTTCACCCGGTTTTGGTTCGTGGATATTGCGGCAGAAAGGTTCAGAGCAACCTACAAGCGTGTCCAAATCCATACCGTTGACGTTGTCCTGATGGGTGTTTATTAGGACTCGGCCGCCGACGGTAAGCTGGCACTGCTCATCGTGCACGAGCAGCAGGCTGTCGTGCCAGCCATAAGTGCGCGACTGGTCCATAATGGGGGTGATGTAGCCGATGGACGTATCGAGGTATCCAACGTTCAGGAACGGCGAGTAATGCTGGTATCGGCTCCGAAGCAGCGCCCGAAACTTGACCACCACCTTACCGTCGGGTGTTACGATGGGCGGAGCGCCGGTGCCGTTCATGCTCTCGGCGTACACTATCGGTGCGACGAACTTCTGCCTGCCTGTATCCGGGTGCAGGACAAAAAACGTCTGATAGATGGGCTGTTCGTTCAGCCGCTGGCGAATGTAATGGAGTTGTGCTTTGTATGTGCCCGGCTCTTCCATCACTTTGAAGTTCTCCCGGCGCAGCCGTTCATTCTCCTCTTTTGTGTGACGCCAGCTCGCAAAGTCTCCAAAAATCTTCTTGACCATATCGTGAAGAACCGGCGTGAAGGAGTCCAGCGAAATACCCGGCGTGACGGTAATCATTACCGAGCCGTCCGGCGCGATCACGGGATGATATCCACGGAAGCTGACACCGGGCAGCTTATTGCTCCGCCAAAACCGTGAGCCGGTATGGAAGTCGAATGCGTAGACGTGCATATCTTCGCTGCCGATGTAAAGTCGACCTGTCTCTATATCAAGGGCCACGCTTGATAGTAATGGCCCGCCCATCAATGCTTTCCACCTTATCCTGCCCGTTTCAGCATCAATAGAATAAAGTGCACCGTCACGGCTGCCGACAACGACCACGCCTTCATAAACTAACGGAGAATTCCACACCGCAGAGCCGGTTTGAACAAACCATAGAAGCCTGCCATCGCGGGCATTGACCGCGTAAACTTTTCCTTCAGCATTACCAAAAAAGACCTTGTTGTCAGCCACGGCGCATGTATGAAGAATGGCACCGGTCATCTTTAACTTCCAAAGGTCTTTGCCGGTGTCACTATCCATTGCGTGGAGAATGCCCCGCATCGTGCCGACGAAAACCTTTCCGTCCGCGATGATGGGCTGGATACCGGCCATTAAGCCTTCGTTAGGAAATATGCGGTACCATTTACGCTCGAAAGGCGGTCGAATCTCTGTCGAAGTCGCACCCGTCCGTGCTACATCGTGCGCAAGCATCGGCCAATCAGTCTCTGCCGGAGCCGCTCCATAACAGGTGTGCAAAAATCCGAGGAAAAGAACCAAACACACTGCCAACCGTGCCGTTCTTGTTTTCATTCTCATAGAATCTATCTTCACGATTTTTATTCTGCCTTTATCGGCTCGTCCCGTTAGAAATTCAAGAAACGGGGACTATCATAGAAAAGGCAAGATTTCTAACGGGGCTCGCCCAGAGAATCTAGAGGCTCTTCGACAGTCAGCTTATCTCCAAGACTCGCAGCGAGGTTGGGAAGGTCGTATATAGTCAGAGCTCCATGCACCGTATTGACCAGTTGGTTATAGGAGCGGCCCAGCTTGATTACATTCGACCACGAGACTAAAGAACGCACGAGCTTAACCTTCCCGAACAAATCCTGCTCGAGCGCGGCGGCGTGCAGGGCCGGGGTGCTAACGTGACCAACTGCAATTAAATCCACCGGACCCAGCCGCTTTTGACGCAGAAGACGGACGCAAACCAGCACGTCCTCTGCTCGCATGCCGACATAAGAGCGCCCGAGCACGTAGGCTATATAGACATCCTGACCATCAGGGCCAAAAAAGGGGAGGAAATATCTTTGGCCGGTTCCAAGCGTTTCGCCGGTGCCGCGAATGTCCACGGCCAGAACTGTCCGGCCGGCTTTTACCAGCTTCTCGATAGGACCGCCGGACGCTGCGTCTGCGGCTTTGCCCTCTTCGTGAAGATATAATACTGCGCCCCTGCTCTGTTTCTGCGAGGGCACAAACATCAATGCCGGCAAATAAACGCCTTCCTCGGGTTTGACAATCATTTTCCTGATGCGATAGCCGTCCCGCTCAATGATATCGAGCTCCTCTACATCCGGCTTGGGCAGTTCTGCGAGTTTGCGAATACCAGCAACCTTACGCACCTGACTTAACAGCTCGTCACGCTCGGTTTTCGCCCAAAGCTTCTTGCGGCGTTTAGCCAACTTTGTTTCATAGTCTCGATTCAAGTCATAAACCGACCGCGCCCCTTCGAGCAGCATCACCTGGCCGTCCGGAGTGCACTGAATCTCTTCTACGCTGAGCAGCTTGATGTCCGGCTCTATTATAGGTTTATCTTTGCCGCATAACCACCGTGACATCCACCGCACAACGCCTTCTCGCGCCTGCCGGTTGTAATTGTGTCCGGCGTCATTCTCCAACAGGTCGATGCGTTCGGAAAATCCCAGGCGTGTGTATAGGCGCTTGGCGTAGCGAAATGAAGTCCAGGTCCCACCGATGTCGAAGAAGTCTCCTGTCGCGGCGCAGATAAGTATCGGTGTCGGCGCGCGCATCATCAAATAGTCGGCGTGGTCCATCCCGAACGCGAGCTGGCCAAAAATATTCTGCTCGGCGTCCTGGCCCCCCAGGGTGTTCAGCAAACGGTCGAAATTAGTGATGTAACAACTCGGCGAGGCCGCAACGATGCGCTCGTCCAGTGCCATCAGGTATGATGTCTGTGTGCCTCCGCCGCTGTTGCCTGTGCAGCCGATGCGCTCCGGGTCAACCTCCGGGCGCGATTGCAGATAGTCGATACCCCGCATACCATCCCATATCTCGAATGTTGCGGTGTTACGGCCAAGCAGGATGCTGCCAACGCCGACCATAGTGTGTGCCTTCGTGCCCCACAAATCCGGCCAATCCTCGATAAACTGCCCTCGCTCACCCTGGTCGATTGGGTCAAAAACCAGTGCCGCCATTCCATTCAGGGCCAGCAACGCCCCCATCGTCTGATACGAATCATTCGCCTTGGCGATTTTAGAATGGCCGCACGGTACGAGAACTCCGGGATGGGGCGGCTTGTGCTTCTTCGTATCGGGCAAAAACAACGCGGCGGTAACGTAGTGCTTTGGCCAACTTTCGAAGATAACTTTCTCCACATGGTAGCCGTCGCGGCGAACCACACCAGTAACCTGCGGATTCAACGGTGTACGGTCCGGCAGGCCGCCGATTACCTCAATGAATTTTTCGTGAAGACGCTTCTGATACTCTGTTACCTGCTCGGCTGTTTTTCGCTGCTCGTATTCGAGCTTCCAATTCTCAAACTGCTGGGCGGCCTGCTGCCGCAGGTAATGACCCATTATCTTATTGGGGGCGACACCATCGAGCGTTTCAGGCAAAACACGCAGATTTTCATTAGCCGACACGCCGGCAATGCTCACCAAACACAGGCACACAACTACGACAGCTATTCTTTGTCGATTCATACTTGCCTCCTCTAAAAATGATATTTCCTGAAAGACGCTGTACAACAGATTTTCGGTAATATTATCGGAGTCTCTGCTCGCGAGTATACCCGAAGTGCATATCTAATTGCAAGGTAATACGGGTAATTACTTAATTTGCTCAGTTATTCCATCGCTCTTTGGGATACTAATCACGCCTATACCATTGCAGTTTGAGACGATTTATGTTAAAATAGGTAGAATTTATTTATGCGATTTTGCTATTAAGGCCCAGAAGTTACAGGAAAACCACAAAGATTAAGACTGTGGCAGGCAACCTCAAGTCATCTGCAAGGACAAGTATAGAATATGCCCGGAGACGTGAAAATCTCGCTGCTCGCCCTGGTGCTAACATTATGTTCGGCTCATTCTACAGGTGCCCAACTCTACACCGTAGGCGATCTGAATGCAGACCACAAGGTCGACTTCAAAGACCTGCAGATTTTTTCGTTGCAGTGGCTGGACCCCTCAGGCTGCTTCGGTTCCGGTTGTGCCGACCTCGACGGCCTTAATGGTATAGATATGGTTGACTTTGCCCTGTTAGCTGCAAACTGGCAGGATATAAGAAGCCATCTGGTCATCAGCGAGTTCATGGCGAGAAACAGTACCCTGCTGGATGGAAACGACGAGACTTCCGACTGGCTCGAGATTTACAATCCGACGGACACAGCGGTCAGTCTGGATGGCTGGTATCTGACTGACAGTATCACCGACCTGACCATGTGGCAATTCCCGGACGGACTCGAGATTAAGTCGGGTGAGTTTCGGATTATCTTTGCCTCGGACAAGACGGAAGAGGAGAACCCTGATAATTACCCATATCGTGACCCCGCAGGTTACTATCACACCAACTTCGAACTCGACGTGGGCGGCAACTATCTGGCGCTGGTGGCACCTGACGGTAGAACCGTCGTTCACGAATACACACCGGAATACCCGGCACAGTTGGCTGATATCTCGTATGGCCTGGCGCAATATGCCACGACACTCGTGCCAACAGGGGCTACCGCTTCTTATCACGTGCCAACCAGTGGTGACGCAACTCCGGGTACTGATTGGAACGCCCTCGATTTCAACGACTCGACATGGGATACCGGACCGACCAGTCTCGGCTTTGGCACTGCCGGCGGCAAAGGCACAATCCTGCGAGAGTACTGGACGGGCATCCCGGGTACAAACGTGTCGGACCTGACCGGCAATTCAAATTATCCGGACAACCCATCCGGCAGCAGTGAGCCAACATCGTTTGAAACACCGACGAGTTCTGGGGACAATTACGGGCAACGTTGCCACGGGTTCCTCCATCCACCCGCGAACGGCGACTACACCTTCTGGATTGCCAGCGATGACGGCAGCGAGCTGTGGCTGAGCACGGACACTAATCCGGCGAACAAGTCTATGATTGCGAACGTGTCGGCCTGGACCAGCTCACGTGAATGGACCAAGTATGCCAGCCAGCGGTCCTCGTCAATTACACTGGCGGCTGGTCGGAAATACTACATTGAAGCATTACAAAAGGAAGGCACCGGCGGCGACAACCTGGCTGTAACATGGGAAGGACCAGGCATCATCCAGGGCAATCCCATCGATGGTGAGTATCTCTCGCCCTGGACCGGCAGTTGGATTGCCACCGTTGTGGAGGAGGACATGCTGAGGGTCAATTCCTCACTGTGGATACGCATCGAGTTTGAACTTGAAGAGGGACAGTCGGCGACCTTTGATATGTTAACATTGCGGATGAAGTACGAGGATGGATTCGTGGCATACATCAATGGTCAGGAGGTTGCCAGACGCAACACACCGGCTTTGGTCGACTGGAACTCGACATCTGATTCTAATCGTCCGGAAGAGAACGCTTCGGTCTTCGAGACAATTAACCTGACGGTCTTTCTGGGCACGCTGCAGTCCGGTATGAACGTGCTGGCCATTCACGCCCTCAACGACGACAAGAACAATGGTGACTTCCTGATTCTGCCTGAGCTGGTCGCCGCAAGGAACGTGATGGTTCCAGAATACTTCATCACAGCCACACCAGGCACGTTCAATATTCCCGGCGCCATTGGTCGCGTCGGGGATGTCTGGTTCAGCCACAAGCGTGGTTTCTATGACGCTGGATTCCAGTTAAAATTGTACCCTGAGGACGATGATGTTGAGATTCGTTATACTTCCGATGGCTCACGGCCAACGATAACTCACGGGGACATTTACAGCCTGCCGATCCCCATCGAGGAGAATACAACTACCACTATTAGAGCCGTTGCGGTCAAGCCGGGCTGGCTGGACTCACAAGTTGAGACGCATACGTATTTACTTAATGCCGGCGAAACCATCAAGGCTTTGCCGGTGGTTTCATTAGTCGGCGATGAAGAGGACACCTTCTACGAGCCAAATGGTGTTATGGCCATCGTAGGCGGCTACTATAGTGGGGGGGTGTGGGTTCCGGACGGGCCGGACAGCTATAACAATCCTATGCAGCGAGGATTGGAATTTGAACGCCCTGTGTCCTTTGAGCTGATTAAGCCAGAGGACAACACGGGCCTCCATGCCGATTGTGGAATCCGGGTCCACGGCAGCGACTGGATGCGCCCACGCTATCGACGCTGTGACGGGTACTGGTCAGGCGATTGCAAATTCGCTTTCAGACTCTACTTCCGCAGCGAATATGGCGATAACCGCCTTGAATATCCTCTGTTTCCCTTCGAAGTTGAACGTTTCAAGAGCATAGTTCTGCGAGGCGGGCATAACGACAGGACTAATCCGTTCATTAAAGACGAACTCATCAGGCGTCTTCATATGGATATGGGCAATGTCGCCAGTGGCGGAATAATGGCCAACCTTCTTATTAACGGCGAATACAAGGGCTACTTCAATCCCTGTGAACACATCAAGGAACAGTTTTGCCAGGAATGGTACGGAAGCGACAAGGAATGGGATGTGATGACCATGAGCGGAGTTCGTGATGGCGATGCGGTATCCTGGAATGCTATGATAAATTACGCTCGCAACAACGACCTGTCCGATGACGTGCATTATCAGGAAATTGCCAGGCGCCTTGACATCGCTGCATTTGCCGACTATCTGATACTGCAACTGTGGTCGGGTAATTGGGATTGGCCTCAAAATAACTGGTCTGCTGCGTGTGAGCGGTCGGACGAGGGACAATGGAGGTTCTTCATCTGGGACGCAGAAGGCGGAATGTTCTCAGATCGCCTCAATACCGTCTATCTCGACAGACTTAACAGCCAAAGCAACGCTAACGGCTGGCTCTACCGGGCGCTGAAAGTCAACGTTAACTTCAGGCAGCTATTTGCAGACCGTGTCTATAAACATTTCTTTAACAATGGTGCGTTAACGAAATCCAATATAGAAATGCGCTTCTACGAACTTCGCGACGAGATGTTAGGTGTTCTTCCCAATATGAATACATACGTTGTTGACACATGGGTACCACAACGACCGGCTATAATATTAGACGCATTTATACAGGAAGGCATCTATTTCGACGTGGACGCGCCGGTATTCCATATCAACGGGTCCTGTCAGCACGGCGGAGAGATTAAAACCAATGATGAGCTGACGATGGTTAATCCCAATGGTTCTGGTAAGATTTATTACACCACCGACGGAAATGATGTGCGTCTGCCGGAGGAATTGCAGATAAGCGGTACCACACTCGTGGCTGAGGCCGCACCCAAAAAAGTGCTCGTACCCACCGGCGATGTCGACCCCGACTGGAAGAGCAGCCCGGAGTTCGAGGACTTGTCTTGGAACGACGCCAATTTCATATCCGGTAAGACGGGCGGTGTCGGATACGAAACAAGCACAGGTTACGAACCGTATATCAGCTACGATGTCAAAGCGAAGATGTACAACGAGAATGACACCTGTTACATCCGCATCCCATTCACCTTTAACGGCGACCCGGGTGAGTTCAACTTTATGACTCTGAAAATTCGGTACGACGACGGCTTCGTCGCCTACCTCAACGGCGATGAGCTCGAGCGGAAAAACTTTAGCGGAACGGCGGTCTGGAACTCCAGCGCTTCCACCACTCACTCCGACAGCCTCGCCATGAATTTTGAAGACATAGACGTATTCAACCACATCAATTCCCTGGAGCAGGGTGACAACATACTGGCTATTCACGGTCTGAACTGCGCCACGAACCCCTCCGACTTCCTCATCTCTGTTGAACTGGTGGCCGGCGAGGCCAATTCCAACGGCGGCATCTCGCCGAGTGCGAAGGAATATACCGCCCCGCTTACCTTTGACGGGAGCACCCAGGTCAAGGCACGCGTGTTAGACGGCGTCACATGGAGCGCTCTTAACGAGGCGA